>JBIHZO010000280.1:0-5138 GCA_044231405.1 Cypionkella sp.
AAGTCCACCCTTGCCCGAATCATCACCCTGATTGATCCCGCCACCAGTGGTGAGCTGTTGCTGGATGGCCAGCCTATTTCCATCGGCAAAGGCCCCCTGCCCCGCGAGGTGCGGCGCAAAGTGCAGATCGTGTTCCAGAACCCCTATGGTAGCCTCAATCCGCGCCAGAAGGTCGGCGATATGCTTATGGAACAACTGCTGCTGAACACCGACCACACGGCGGACCAACGCCGTGAACTGGCGCTGGAAATGCTGCAAAAGGTCAACTTGCTGCCTGAACATTTCAACCGTTATCCCCATATGTTCTCGGGCGGTCAGCGGCAACGTCTGGCGATCGCGCGGGCGCTGATGGTCAACCCGCAGCTTCTGGTACTGGATGAACCGGTGTCGGCGCTGGACCTGTCGGTGCAGGCACAGGTGTTGAATCTGCTGGCGGATTTGCAGGACGAGTTCAACCTGACCTATGTCTTCATCAGCCACGATCTGTCGGTGGTGCGCTACATCGCCGATCATGTGATGGTGATGTATATGGGGGAAGTGGTTGAATCCGGCACCCGCGACGCGGTGTTCGGCAACCCGCAGCACGCCTACACGCAAACCCTGTTTGCCGCGACGCCACAGTCGGATGTCGCATCCATCCGCGCGCGGGTAGAACGGCGCAAGGCAGCCCTTGTGGCAGGATGATCGGGGCGCTGGTCACCGAAAACCCATTTGGCCTGTCGGGGCTGCATTGGTGCGAGGGGCGGTTTGCAGGGGCTGCAACCCCTGACCTTGCCCAACTTCCAGAAGCTTTGCGTGCCGCCGTTCCCAAACGTCAGAGCGAATATCTTGCGGGGCGGCTCTGCGCCGCCCATGCGTTGCGCGCGGCGGGGCTGCCGGAAACCGTGGGGCAGAAGGGCCGCGCTCCGGTTTGGCCGGCGGGTTGTGTAGGGTCCATCAGCCACAGCGACGCCCGTGTGGTGGCGGTGGTGTCGCGGACCAGCGCCGGGCTGGGCGTTGACGTTGAGCAACAGATGACCCCAGCCCAAGCCGCCGACATCCGCGCCCTGATTCTGACTGACGCGGAAGCCGCCTTGCGCCCTGCAGCCATGGCATTCGAGCCGTTCCTGACTCTGGTCTTTTCGGCCAAGGAGTCGCTTTACAAAGCCCTTTCAGCTCATCTGCCGCAGATGCCCGACTTTCTGGACGTCACCGTTTTGTCGCTGACCTCCGATGCACTGGCCTTGCAGTTTGGCGGCCGGACACTGACCGCCCGCTACGACCTGACTGCCGAGGATGTGCTGACCTTGGTCACCATACCCTAGCAAGGGCTGCGCTAAATCCCGTGGCCGACCCATGGGCCGTGCTTGTCATCCAATCCGTCCACCCGCTCAAACCCATGTGCGCCAAAGAAATCGCGTTGCGCCTGAATCATGTTGGCGGTGGACCGCCCGGTGCGCATCATGTCAAACCAGGCCAGACCCGACGCGAGTGCAGGCAAGGGCAAACCGTGCAGCGCACCAGCCGCCACCACTTGGCGCAGGGTACCGTGGGTGGCCTTCAGATGGTCGGCAAAGAACGGCGCCAACATCAGATTGCGCCCCGGATCGTCGGCCAGCGCCGTCGCCATATCATTCAGCATGGTGGAGCGGATGATGCAGCCCTCACGCCAGACCCGCGCAATCTCGGGCAAGGGCATCGGCCAGCCAAATGCCTTGGATGCCGCCGAGATCAAGGCAAACCCCTGCGCATAACACAGGATTTTCCCGGCAATCATAGCCTGTTCCAACTGCGCCAAGGTCACATCACTGGCTGTTGGGGCCGCGCCAAAAACCGCCTGCCCCGCCAGACGTTCCTCCAGCCGCGACGACAGGTTGCGCGCCATCACTGCGGCCTCAATCGCCGGAATGGTGGCGGCCAGATGCTGCGCCTCGATCACCGTCCAGCGTCCGGTGCCCTTTTGCCCGGCGCGGTCAAGGATCATGTCCAGCATCGGCTTACCTGTGTGGCTGTCAGTGGCGGCAGCAACTTCGCCTGAAATCTCAATCAGATAGGATTGCAGAGGGCCATGATTCCACGCTTTGAACGTGTCCGCAATCTGCGGTGCCGTCATGCCCAAGCCGTCACGCATCACACCATAAACTTCGGCGATCATTTGCATGTCAGCGTATTCGATGCCGTTGTGAACCGCCTTGACGAAATGCCCCGCCCCCGCAGGACCCATGTAATCTGCGCAAGGTTGGCCTTGATATTTTGCGGCTATGGCGTTCAGCACCGGGGCCACGCGGTCCCAGTCTTCCCGCAGGCCGCCGCCCATGATCGCCGGACCATGCCGTGCGCCCTCTGCGCCGCCCGAAACACCAATGCCCATGAAATGCGGGCCCTGCGCAACTGCGTCCGCTGACCTGCGGTTGGTGTCGTGAAACAGCGCGTTGCCCGCGTCGATGATCAGATCATCCGCCGCCAACAGAGGCCGCAGCGTCGCGATTTGGTCATCCACCGCCTGCCCTGCCGGAACCATCAGAATGATCGCGCGCGGCGGTTTCAGGGCTGCCACCAGATCGGACAGCGTTTCGGTCGGGGTGATCATCGCGGCCAAAGCGCCCGCCTCTGCCTTGAACCGATGCGTCACGGCGGTGGTGCGGTTCCAAACGGCGATCGGAAAGCCCTTCTCCGCGATGTTCAGGGCCAGCATCGCCCCCATGGTGCCAAGGCCAATCAGGCCGATGGAAGCGGAAGTCATGGTATCTGCACTCCGTCGCAATTCAGGGTGAACGGGCAATGATGTCGCAAACTGGACTGGCAGCCAGCAAGCAACAGCAATCTTTCGGAATTTTTGTTGATACGGCCATTGCCAAAACACAGCGGCCTGACTTTGGATCACGGCCTTTGACAAATGCCATGCTGGCAAGGTCTCTCTTTACCTGTAGGCTAGCGTCAACATTCCTTCACGTCAAACCCAAAGGTATCCCATGGCATACATCCGCGCGACACAAGAGCTGACAGACACAGCGGTTCTGACCATGCTGACCGCGGCGCAGAAGAAAGCAGCCGAGATGGGCCAGCCTCAATGTATCGTGATCGCAGACACCAGCGCGGTGGTGCTGGGCGTGTTGCGTATGGCGGGCAGCCGGGTGTTGTCGATGAAATCAGCCACCGCCAAGGCGCAAACCGCCGCCTCAACCGGCAACCCAAGCGGCGCCTTGTCCGAGGCTGTCCGTGTCACCATTGCCTTGGCCACCGAAGGCACGATGACCGGGCTTCCCGGCGGCCTGCCGATACGGTTTGACGGGGTATTGGTTGGCGGCATCGGCATCGGTTCCGGCACGGGCGCGCAAGATGAAGAAGTTGCGCGCGCTGCCTTGGCCGCGATCGGCGCTGATGCGATTTGACCGCAACTGACGGTGGCTTTGCCCTATTGGACGGGCGTCAGCAACGGCTGACCTGCGAAATGTGCCGTCAGATTGTCACGCACCAACTGCCCCATCGCTTGACGTGTTTCATAGGTACCCGAAGCGTGATGGGGTTGCAGCAGCACATTGTCCAACGCCAGAAAGCGCGGGTCAAGGTTTGGCTCGCCTTCAAACACATCCAAGGCCGCACCCGCCAAGGCGCGCGTCTCCAACGCATTCAGCAAGGCCGCTTCATCGATATTCCCCGCCCGGGAGATATTGATCAAAACACCCTGAGCCCCCAATGCCGCCAACACCTCAGCGCCAACGATGTGCCGGGTTTCAGCATTGGCGATCGCGGTGACAAACAGGAAATCCGACCGCGCGGCCAAAGCCACTGGGTCAGGAATGAAGTCATAGGCCACGTCCTTGGCACTGCGGGCGGAATAGGCGATCTGCATGCCAAAACCTTGCAGCCGTTTTGCCACCTCGGCCCCGATGCGGCCCATACCCAGAATGCCCGCGCGTTTGCCCCATGCTCGGCGCTGCAACGGGAAGCTTTGCTTGGCCCAATTGCCGTCGCGCACCCAAGCCTCGGCCTGAACCAGATTGCGGGTCAGGCCCAGCATCATTGCAACAGCCAGATCCGCACAATCGCCGTCCAGTACGCCCGGCGTGTTGGTGACGGCAATGCCGCGGGCGCGACAGGCTGCCAGATCAACAGCGTCGTAGCCAACGCCATAAACCGCGATCAGTTCCAAGTTTGGACAAGCCGCCATCATGTCGGCCGCGACCCCCAGATCACCCCGCGTTGCAATGGCCTGCACCTGTGGGCCGATCTGGCGAAGAAAGGCCGCCTTGTCCTCCGCTGCAAAATACAGATGCATGTTGAAAGAAGCATCCAGCGGAGCCTGATCCCATTCAGGATAGCTGCCAACCTGCAAGACGTGGGGTTTGGTCATGCTGGCCTCATGGGTTGACAGGTAATCCTGACGAAAACATATGTAGGCAAAAGACCGCTTGTCGAGGGGAAATGCGCGTGGGTTTGACGATGTTTGATCTGGCGGGAAAGCGGGCACTGATCACGGGATCTTCGCAGGGCATCGGGTTGGCTCTGGCCACCGGGTTGGCAGCAGCGGGAGCAGAAGTGGTGCTGAACGGGCGCGATGCGGCAAAGCTGTCAAAGGCGGCGGCAGCTCTTCCCGGTGCGCGTAGTCTGGGGTTTGACGCCACGGATCACAAGGCGGTGCGCGGGGCTGTCGATGGGTTCGAAGCCGACATTGGCCCGATTGATATTCTGGTCAACAACGCCGGCATGCAGCACCGTGGCCCGCTTGAGGACTTCCCGGAAGAGGCCTTTCAGCGGCTTTTGCAGACCAATATCGCGACGGTGTTCAACGTCGGTCAGGCCTGTGCGCGGCACATGATTGGGCGCGGTGCGGGCAAGATCATCAACATCGCCTCGGTGCAAACGGCTTTGGCACGGCCCGGCATAGCGCCTTATACTGCGACCAAGGGTGCGGTGGCCAACCTGACCAAAGGCATGGCGACAGATTGGGCGCGGCACGGGTTACAATGCAACGCCATCGCCCCCGGGTATTTTGACACGCCCTTGAACGCCGCCCTGGTGGCCGATCCTGCTTTTACGGAATGGTTGGAGAAACGAACCCCGGCAGGACGTTGGGGCCGCGTGGAAGAGTTGGTGGGGGCTTGCATTTTCTTGGCCTCTGCTGCGTCCAGTTTCGTCAACGGCCACTGCCTGTATGT
>JBIHZO010000281.1:0-5126 GCA_044231405.1 Cypionkella sp.
GTCATCAATTGCCCCTTGTCATCGGACGATCCCCGCGCCCGTATGACCTGGCCGTTGGGCGTATCCTGCAATTCGGGATCAAAGGGGTCGCGATCCCAATGGTCTATTGGATCAACGGGTTGCACGTCATAGTGGCCGTAAAACAGCAGATGTTTTTCGCCCGCTCCGCCATGGGCAACCACCATCGGGTGGCCGGGCGTCAGGCGGCTTGACGCCTCAAACCCAAGCGATTGCAGATCGGCCACCAGCCAGTCGGCGGCAGCGGCGCAATCGGATTTATAGGCGGGATCTGTGGAAATAGACCGGATGCGCAGCAGGTCCATCAGCCGATCCAGTGCTTGCGGCAGGTCGGCGTCAATGCGGTTCAATACAGCGTCGAGGGTCATCGCAGTCTCCATTTCGTGATCGGCAGGGCCAAGCCTAACAGGCGGGCGGGGACTGTCCAGAGCCGCTGCGCTGCGCTATAGCCGGAAGAATTGTTGCCCGGAGGGTTTGAGATGCGGAAACTGGTCTTTGTTGCGGCTATGGCCATGGCGGGTGTGGCGGCGGCTGAGCCGATTGACGGCACGACCGCCAAGAAGGCGCTGTTTGCCCCGGTCAAGGCCGAGGTAGAGGTTCTGGCGTCGGCGGGTCTGCCGAAAGATCAAGCGGCGGCGCTGGAAATTGTTGGCGGGCAACAGCTTTACTATGGCGCGATCGCGATTTCACCGGATGAAGGCCTGATGTCGGCGGCCACGGTGGCTGCGGCAAATTACCATGACACTGATGCGGCCTCGAAGGTTGCATTGGCCGACTGCAATGCCAAGAAAATCGGCAAGACGGCCTGCGTGGTTGCGGCGTTGATCCGGCCCAAGGGATGGAAAAACAAGGGTTTTCAGCTTTCATCAGATGCGACGGCCGGGTTCAGGGCCGACGCCACGGGCGCGCTTGCGGTGTCGCCCCAGACAGGGGCCTGGGGCATCGGTGTGGATGCCGATGCAGCGACCAAGGCCTGCGCGGCCCGCAACGAGCAGGCCAAGGATTGCCGCGTGGTCATCGCCAACTGATCAAAGGCCGGGGCGGGGCGTCAAAATGCCCTGTTTCGTTTTGGCCCGGCATGACCCAAGTCAAGGTATCTTGCGGGCACATCTTTAAGACAGGCGCAAGGATCAGGAGCCGATGATGACCTATGACAAAGCGCTGGATGTTGCGATTGGCCGTCTGCATGACGAAGGCCGTTATCGCACGTTTATTGATATCGAACGCCGCAAAGGGGATTACCCGCAGGCGGTCTGGCGCAAACCCGATGGGTCCGAGGCCGAGATCACGGTCTGGTGCGGCAATGATTATCTGGGCATGGGGCAGCACCCCGTCGTTCTGGCCGCGATGCACGAGGCGCTGGACGCCACTGGGGCAGGGTCGGGCGGCACCCGCAATATTTCGGGCACCACCGTTTACCACAAACGGCTTGAAGCTGAACTTGCAGACCTTCACCACAAAGAGGCGGCCTTGGTGTTCACCTCTGCCTATATCGCCAATGACGCAACGCTTTCGACGCTGCCGAAACTGTTCCCCGGCCTGATCATCTATTCTGACGCGTTGAACCACGCCTCGATGATCGAAGGCATCCGACGCAATGGCGGGGCGCGGCGGGTGTTCCGGCACAATGACGTCGCCCATCTGCGCGAATTGCTGGCGGCCGATGATCCGGCAGCACCCAAACTGATCGCGTTCGAGTCGATCTATTCCATGGATGGCGATTTCGGCCCGATCAAGGCCATTTGCGATGCTGCGGAAGAGTTCAACGCACTGACCTATATCGACGAGGTGCATGCGGTTGGCATGTATGGCCCGCGCGGCGCAGGGGTGGCGGAGCGCGACGGATTGATGCAGCGGATCGACATCATCAATGGCACTTTGGCCAAGGCGTATGGCGTCTTCGGCGGCTATATTGCTGCAAGTGCGAAGATGGTGGATGCGGTGCGTTCCTATGCGCCGGGCTTCATTTTCACCACCTCTTTGCCCCCTGCAATTGCGGCCGGGGCGGCGGCTTCGGTGCGGGTGCTCAAGACCGCGCAGCACCTTCGGGATGAGCAGCAGAGCAACGCCCGCATCCTGAAAATGCGACTGCGCGCAATGGGGCTGCCGATCATCGACCATGGGTCGCATATTGTGCCTGTTCATGTCGGCGACCCCATCCATTGCAAGATGCTGTCGGATATGTTGCTGGAACAGCACGGCATTTATGTGCAGCCAATCAACTATCCGACGGTGCCACGGGGCACTGAACGGCTGCGATTTACACCCTCGCCAGTGCACGATTCCGGTCAGATTGACCGGCTGGTCAAGGCGATGGACGGGCTGTGGCAGCATTGTGCGCTAAATCGTGCCGAGGTCAGTGCTTAGGGTCTTTCTGCGTATGCAGAATCGCTTGCCCTGTGCTAGGGAATCCCCAATACGACAAAACATGAGTCGACTGCGGTACGGCTCGGGGCAACGGGACAGTGATGGGGCGGATGGCATGATCGGGCGGAGGTTTAGAACTCCGGCGCCTGTCGAAGACAAACCCAAAGGGTTTGACGACTTCGACCTGCGTCTTGGCGATCTGATGCGTGGCGAACGTGCCACCTTGGGCAAATCCCTGCTGGATATTCAGCGCGAGCTGAAGATCAAGGCCACCTACATCGCAGCCATTGAAAATGCTGACGTCTCCGCCTTTGAAACCCCCGGTTTCATCGCTGGCAACGTGCGATCCTACGCTCGTTATCTGGGGATGGATCCGGATTGGGCTTTTGCAAAGTTCTGCCGCGAGGCCAATTTTGAAGTCGCCCATGGCATGTCTGCGGCCGCGTCTTCTGCTTCAGTGACCGCCCTGCGCGCTCGTCAAAGTGCCGCTGAGGGTCGCGATGGCCTTGCAGGTCTGAACCCCTCTTTCATTCCGCGTGCCGAAAGCATGTTTGCCCGTGTTGAACCCGGAGCAATCGGGTCGCTGGCGGTGCTGGTCGCCTTGATCGGCGCATTGGGATATGGCGGCTGGTCGGTGTTGCAGGAAGTGCAGCGTGTGCAATTGTCGCCGGTGGATCAGGCCCCCCTGGTGGTGGCCGAGTTGGACCCGCTGGCAGATGTACAGGGCACAGCGCCGCTGACCCGGGCCCCCGTCGCCAATGATGTGGCGGCGGCTGAACTGCTGGCTGCCAATGGTGGCACGGTTGATCCCCTGGACCGGCTTTATCAACCGCAGGCGCTGGATGTCCCTGTGCTGACCGCCCGTGACGGCCCGATTGCCGCAATCAACCCGCGCAGCGCTGGTGTTTTGCCTGCCGTTGTGGCGCAGGCCGAAGTTGCTGTTGCCGCCGATGCTGCTGTGCAGGTTGTGGCCGATGCCAAGCCCGGCGTCGAAGTGTTGGCCGTGCGTCCGTCATGGGTGCGTGTCTCTGCTGCTGATGGTACCGTGCTGTTTGAGAAAATCCTGGATGCCGGCGAACGTTACGCCGTGCCACCGCTGCAACAGGCGGCTGAACTGCGGTCGGGCAATTCCGGCTCGATCTACTTTGTGGTGAATGGCCAAACCTTTGGTCCTGCAGCCCCCGGCGCGCAGGTGATCAAGAATGTCGCGCTGTCACCCGAGGCCTTGACCGCGGCCTACACCGTTGCCGATCTGTCTGGCGATGCCGATCTGGCACAGTTCGTGTCGGTTGTGGCAGACGCTGGCTTGCCTCCTTCCGAATAGACCTGCGTTGAAATGACGCTGGTCAAAGCCCCGCAGCGGTTGCTCCGGGGCTTTGGTCTGTTTATCTATCGGACAACCCCGCGAAAGGCCGCACGATGACCCACAACCCGATCCGCCCTTGGCGCAACATTCAGCGCCGTGTGTCGCGCCAAATCCGCGTTGGCAAGATTCTGGTGGGCGGTGACGCGCCCATTTCGGTGCAGACCATGACCAACACCCTGACCACCGATATCGCCGCCACCATCGCGCAAATACAGCGTTGCGCGGTGGCGGGCGCTGACATTGTGCGCGTTTCGACGCCGGACAAGGAAAGCACCTTTGCGCTGCGGGAGATCGTGCGCGAATCCCCGGTGCCGATCGTGGCCGACATCCATTTTCACTACAAACGCGCGATTGAGGCTGCCGAAGCGGGTGCTGCCTGTCTGCGCATCAACCCCGGCAACATCGGCGATGCCAAACGCGTGGCCGAGGTGGTGCGCGCAGCCAAGGATCACGGCTGTTCGATCCGCATCGGCGTCAATGCCGGCTCGCTGGAGAAACACCTGCTGGACAAATATGGCGAGCCTTGCCCCGATGCGATGGTCGAATCCGGGCTGGACCATATCAAACTGCTGCAGGACAACGATTTTCACGAATACAAGATCAGCGTCAAAGCGTCTGATGTGTTCATGGCCGCTGCCGCGTACCAACAACTGGCCGATGCGACGGATGCACCCATCCATCTTGGCATCACCGAGGCGGGGGGGCTGGTCTCTGGCACCGTCAAATCGGCCATTGGTCTGGGCAATCTTCTTTGGTCAGGGATTGGCGACACCATTCGGGTGTCGCTTTCGGCCGATCCGGTGGAAGAGGTCAAGGTTGGCTTTGAAATCTTGAAAAGCCTTGGGCTGCGCCACCGCGGCGTCACCATCATCTCTTGCCCGTCTTGTGCGCGGCAGGGGTTTGACGTGATCAAGACCGTGACGGCGCTGGAGGACCGGCTGGCGCACATCACCACCAGTCTGAGCCTGTCGATCATCGGCTGCGTAGTCAACGGCCCGGGTGAGGCGCTGATGACCGACATCGGCTTTACCGGGGGCGGCGCCGGGTCCGGGATGGTGTATCTGGCTGGCAAACAAAGCCACAAGCTGGGCAATGAAGCGATGGTGGATCACATCGTCGGGTTGGTGGAAAAGAAAGCAGCAGAGATTGAGGCGGCGGCGGTTGCAGAGGGCTGAGGCCCGACAAACCTGCCGGATGTCGGCGCGTTCATCTTGGCCTTAAATATCCCCGCCGGAGGCTCTTGCCGTTGGCGCAGGGCCTCCTGCGGGGATATTTGCGCCAAGATGAAGCCGCAGCAACGATCCCGCGGGATCAGCCGCGCTCGCCCGCCACGATCTGCCGCAGACCGTCCAAAGGCACATAGCCACGCAGCAGT
>JBIHZO010000283.1:0-5064 GCA_044231405.1 Cypionkella sp.
GCCAGGTAGCGTTTTTCCTGCCGTGCGGTCCAGCGCACATTGATCTGCCAACCGTCGTCGGTCTGCGTTTCGGATTGCACCACTCCTTCGCCATGCAGCCAAGCATGCCGCTTGCCCTCGGCGAAGCCAAGGGTCAGAGTCTGATCGGTTTTCTCTTCATCAAAGTTCACCGAAACAGCCGCCAGCAGTGCCTCGATCCCCTCACCCGTCAGCGCCGACACCGGGAACACACCGGCGCGGTTGGTGGCTTGCGCCGCCAAAGCCTCATGCTGGCTGGGGTCGACCAGATCGAGTTTGTTCCAGACCTCAAACATCGGAACTCCGGTGCCAACACCCAAGGCCGACAGAATATCGGCCACATCGGCGGCTTGTTCAGCGGATTCGGGGTGGCTGATGTCACGCACATGCAGGATTAGATCAGCCTCCAGCACCTCTTCCAAGGTGGCGCGAAAGGCGGCGACCAGTTGCGTCGGCAGTTCCGAAATGAAACCCACAGTGTCCGAGGCGATGATCTTGCGGCCAGAAGGCAAGACCACGCCGCGCATGGTCGGGTCCAAAGTGGCGAACAGCATGTCCTTGGCCAAAACATCCGCGCCTGTCATCCTGTTGAACAGCGTGGACTTTCCGGCGTTGGTGTAGCCCACCAGCGCCACCAGCGGGAAGGGCACCTTACGGCGCGAGGCGCGGTGCAGTTCGCGGGTTTTCACAACCCGGTCCAGCTGACGCTTCAGACGGATCACCTGATCGTCGATCGCCCGGCGGTCGGATTCCAGCTGCGTTTCACCCGGACCGCCGACAAAACCAAAGCCGCCGCGTTGGCGTTCGAGGTGGGTCCAGGCCCGCACCAATCTTGTCCGCTGATACGACAGAGCCGCCAGTTCCACTTGCAGCACGCCTTCACGGGTGCGCGCACGGTCGGCAAAGATCTCGAGGATCAGACCCGTGCGATCCAGAAGCTTGACGCCCCATTCCTTTTCCAGATTGCGCTGTTGCACAGGTGTCACCGCGCCATCCACCAACACCAGATCAATCTCCAGTGCCTTCAGCGTGGTTTTCAACTCTTCAACCTTGCCGGACCCGAACAGATGCCCCGGATGCAGCCGCGCCAGACGCGCCACCTCTGACCCCAGAACCACAAGGTTCGGCATGGCAGCGGCCAAAGACACCGCCTCGGCCAAACGATGTTCGGCCATGCGGCGGTGATGCGCGGTTTTCAGATCGGGATGCAGAACAAAGGCGCGTGTGGGCGCCTTTGCCGTTTCATAGGCATCCATGCCACCATCTTCAAACAGCGGCTCGTCTTCGTCGTCTTCTGGAAGATCAGAAATCAGTCTTCACCTTCATAAAGGTTGACCGGCCCACCCGGCATGATCGTGGAAATCGCATGTTTGTAAACAAGCTGCGATTGGCCATCACGGCGCAGCAACACGCAGAAATTGTCAAACCAGGTGATCACACCCTGCAGCTTCACACCATTGATCAGAAATATCGTCACCGGAACTTTGGATTTCCGGACATGGTTCAGAAAGGCATCCTGCAAATTCTGTTTATCAGCGGCCATCGGTTTCTTGTCCTTGTTGTCAGTCGCTTGGCAGACGCGCCCCCCATGACGCGCCCTGATTTCAATATGTCGTGCAAAAGCAAGAGATTCCAGCCCCAAATTCACGATTTATGCCTCAGGTTTCAGCGTCGCCAACTGTCGGGGGCCAAAAGCGCGAGAATGGCCAGCGTTTCCAGCCGCCCCACCACCATTGCCAATCCCAGAACCGCCTGTTCGGCGGCTCCCAGATCGGCGTAAGACACTGCCATATCCGGCAGGCTGCCCGCCAAAGGCCCCGTTGTGGTCAGGCAGGCAATGGCGAAAACCAGCGCAGTCTCAAAGCTTTGGCCGACAAAGGTCAGCAGGGCGGTAAAGAACGCAATCGACAGCGCAAACAGCATGAAGAAGACCCATGCCACATGGGCACCTTCACGCCGCATCTGGCGGGCCGCCACGCCCGCGCCCCCAACAGAATTGGGATGCACCAGCCGTTCCACCTCACGTTCCCCATGTCTGATCAAGGCGTAAACGCGGAGCAGTTTGACGCCTCCTGCCGTCGTGGCCACACCGCCACCGACAATTGCCAGCCCCATCAGCACCAGACCCGGCGAGCGCAGCCCCGCCCAATCCATGGCGATCTGCGATGATCCGGTGTCAAAGCCGGTGGTGGTCAGAAACGAGATCGCCAGAAACGCCCCACCCCAAAGTGCGGTGAAAGGATGCGAGGTATCGGCAGGAGCGGCGCCCACCCAATGATAGGCAAAGAAAATCACCGGCACCACGGCAACCATTGACAGGCCCAACCGCAACTCTGGATCATCCACACGCCGCATGCCTTGGGCCACGACCGACGCCCCCGGCATGAACCGACGCGACAAGGCAAGGATCAAGAAACCGAAGATCAACACCTCTCCGATGACCCCGGACCGACTGTCCTGCAACCCGGTCAATGGTGAAATGCCGGACGTCGAAAGGGTGGACATCGCGTGGCACAGCGCCACCAGACTGTCGTCGCCCGCCAGCATCAGCGCCAGCCACAACAGCCCCGTCAGACCGCCATAAACCGGAAAGATCAGAGTGGCATAGCGCAGCATCCGCTCGGACGGCTCGGCGATCCGGGTGATCTGCGAGGTGCCAACCGCCCCACGGCCCGGCGCGCGGCCTGTCACCACCTCTACCCCGCCCAGATTCATCGGGGCCAGCACCGCCACCGCCATCAGAATGATGAAGAAGCCGCCCAGCCAGCCGACAAAGGCGCGCCAAAGATGCACCGAGGGCGGAAGCCGCGCGGGATCAAACACCGAAGCCCCGGTGGTGGTGAAATCCGACAGCATCTCGAACCAGGCGTCGCCAAAGCTGATGCCCAGCCGCAGTTGCGTCAAAGGCAGCGCCAGCAGGATCGGCAGCACCAGATAGGCCCCGGCCAGCGCCGACAGATGCCCACGCGCGGCATTGCGGCTGCGTTGGTTCAAGGAGGCGATGGCGATCATCGCCACCAGCACCAAAACGATGAAAGCGCTGTAGAAGAACCCGCGCGCCACCGCGTAATCGCGCAAGATCATCGCATGGGCTGCGGGCAACAGCATCGCCAGCGCCGACAACCCCATCAGGATCACGATCAACGGCAGGTCCAGCAAGCGGCGCATCATGTCAGAAGAAATCAATCGAGACTTGCAGCAGGCGTTCCACCTCGCGCACGTCTTTGGACATCGAGAACAGCGCAATCACATCGCCCGCCTCCAGCCGCAAATCGCCCGTGGGTTTCAGCACCTTGTCCCCTTTCATCACACCACCAACCAAAACGCCTTCGGGGAACTCCACCTCGCGCACCAATCGTCCCGCCAATGGCGAGGTGGACAGCACCTGCGCCTCGATCATCTCGGCCTCTGAATCGCCCAGCGAATACACCGCACGCACCTTGCCGTGGCGGATGTGGCGCAGGATCGACGACACGGTTGTGGCGCGCGGGTTGATATAGGCGTCAATGTCCAGCGGCCCCATCAAGGGCGCCAGCGTCGGATCGTTCACCAGCGCAATCGCCATCGGGCAGCCCGCCTGCTTGGCCCTTACGGCCGCCAGCAGGTTGGTCTTGTCATCATCCGTGACCGCCAGAACCGCATCGGCGCGGTCAATCGCCGCCTCCATCAGAAGATCCATATCCATGCCGTCGCCGTTCAGCACGATGGTCCGAGACAGGCTGTCCGCCGCCTTTTCCGCCCGCGCCCGGCTTTTCTCAATGATCTTGGCGCGCACCCGGTCGGTCCGAGACTCCAGCGCCATCGCCACCGCCAGCCCAACGTTGCCGCCACCAATGATGATGATACGCTCTTGTTTTTTGGTCTTTTTTCCGAAAATCTCCAGCGCGCGGTTGACGTCTTCGGAATGGGTGAAGACATAGATCATGTCATCCGTAAACAGCTGATCTCCGGCATCTGGCGCAAACAACCGACCCCTGCGGCGCACACCAACGACAATAGCGCGCAAACTGGGAAACAGCTCATTCAGCTGCCGCAGGGGCGTGTTCAGCACCGGGCAATCATCGGTCAAAGCGATGCCCAACAGCTGCGCCTTGCCGCCCATGAAACTTTCGGTGTCAAAGGTCGCAGGGGCTGCCAAGCGTTGCAACGCGGCCTCGGCCACTTCGCGTTCCGGGCTGATCACCACATCGATCGGCATGTGATCGCGCCGGTACAGGTCAGAATAAATCGCGTCCAGATAGGATTGGCTGCGCAGACGGGCGATCTTGCGCGGCACTGAAAAGATCGAATGGGCGACCTGACAGGTCACCATGTTCACCTCGTCGGAATAGGTGGCTGCGATGATCATGTCGGCATCGCGCGCGCCGGCCTTTTCCAACACGTCGGGATAGCTGGCAAAGCCCGCAACTCCCTGAACATCCAGCGTTTCCGTGGCGCGCCGCACCAGATCGACATTGTTGTCCACCACGGTGACGTCATTCTTCTCGCCCGACAGATGGCGTGCAATTTGCCAGCCGACCTGACCCGCGCCACAGATAATCACCTTCATATCAGCCTCCGGGGTCTGGACATCACCGTTGCATCGCAGAACCGCTGCTTCGGGTCAATCAACCCTCGTCGTCGTCATCCTCGGCCCCGCGCCCTGATTTGGAGGTGGTGACGACGCCCAAAGACTTCAGCTTGCGGTGCAAGGCAGAACGCTCCATCCCGACAAAACCCGCCGTTCGACTGATATTGCCGCCAAACCGGTTGATCTGGGTCAGCAGATACTCGCGTTCAAACACCTCGCGCGCCTCGCGCAATGGCAGCGTCGCCATCGCCCCGCCCAGCACCATGCGGCCGCCGGTGTCGGTGACAGGTTCCTGCCCCGGCAACTCGCGCGCCTCAATCGGGCCCGCGCCGTCGCCCAAAATCAGCACCCGTTCGATGACATTGCGCAACTGGCGCACATTTCCGGGCCATTGCATGGTTTGCAGCATCGCCTCGGACTCCGAGGTCAGATCGCGCAGCGGCAGGCCTTGGCTGCGGTGAAACATGTCTATGAAA
>JBIHZO010000284.1:0-5047 GCA_044231405.1 Cypionkella sp.
CCCGATATCGAACGCATTTTCAGCCTAACGCCCTTCACCCGCCAGACCTTCTTCTATTCGGCCACCATGGCCCCGGAAATTGAGCGGATCACCAACACCTTCCTGTCCAATGCGGTGAAGATCGAAGTCGCACGGCAAGCCACGGCTTCGCTGACCATCGAGCAGAAGCTGTTTCAGTTTGCGCCCACCCGCAAAGACAAGTCCTTTGCCGAAAAGCGTGCCGTGCTGCGGGCGCTGATCCGGGCCGAAGGCGAATCCTGCACCAACGCCATCATCTTCTGCAACCGCAAGATGGATGTGGATGTGGTGTCGAAGTCGTTGAAACAGCACGGCTTTAACGCATCCCCGATCCACGGCGATCTGGACCAATCGGTGCGCACCAAGACACTGGACGGCTTCCGGGATGGATCGGTCCACCTACTGGTGGCGTCGGATGTGGCGGCCAGGGGCCTTGATATTCCAGCCGTCAGCCATGTGTTCAACTTTGATGTGCCCTCGCACCCCGAGGATTACGTGCACCGCATTGGCCGCACCGGTCGGGCCGGACGCTTGGGCAAGGCCTATACCATCGCGGTGACCTCAGACGACAAATACATCAACGCCATCGAATCGCTGGTGAAAATGCCAATCCCGCGCGCCGAGGTGCCCGAAGGCGCACTGGAGGCGGCTTCTGACAGTGTAGAGCGTCCGCGCGAAGAGCGTGGCGCGAAATCGCGTGGCGGGCGTGGAGAAGGTCGGGGTGGCCGTGATCGTGCCCCGCGTGAGGACAAGCCGGCAGAGGTTGTGGCCGTGGTTGAGGCAGTGGCGGAACCCGTCGTCGCCGCAGTGCGTGAGGAACGTAGCCCTCGCCGGGACGACCGCCGGGAAGAGCGCACAGAGCCGCGTCCAGATCACCGCCGCGAGGATCGTCGCGAAGAGCGTCCACGTGACGCGGTCGCTGACGACCGCCGCCAAGAACCGCGCCGCGATGAACGCCGCGACTATCGCGGTGGCCGTGACAACGTTGACCGGGTCGTCGGCATGGGTGACCATGTGCCGGACTTCATCCTGCGCAGCTTTGCCATCACCACCGTGACGGCGGATGATGCCGATGAAGCCCCGGCGACCGGCACCGAAGGCTGATCCAATCACCATCAGGCAAATGAAAAAGGCCCCACGATTTGTGGGGCCTTTTTCATCGTGGGTTGCAGTTATTCCGCAGCCAAACGGCTGACCACAACGGTGACCTCCGGCTTCTTGCCGATCTCTTCCATCGTCACTTGCCGCACGATCCGGCGCAGCATCTCGTCCATCTTGTCGTCATTGGCCAGAATCTTGGCCGCTGCGGTGTCGAGAAATGCTGTCAGTTCGCCCTCAAGCGTTTCGGCCAAGGCCCGGCCGCCCTTGCCATTCACCGGCAAACCCATCAATTCAACCCAAGCCTCGCCCAAAGGCTGATCGGACTCGTCCAGAATGACCGTCACCATGACCTTGCCGTTCAACGCCATGCGGATACGGTCACGGATCACGCCGTCCATCGCACCCACCAAAGCCGAGCCGTCCAGATAGGTGCGCCCGGATTCAATACGTTCTGCCACCTTCGGCGCATCGCCGGTGATGTCCATCATCATGCCATTGGTTGCCACGGCTGCTGCAATCCCGGCCTCATGCGCGATACGCACATGTTCGCGCAGATGACGGTGTTCGCCGTGCATCGGGATCAACATATCGGGCAGCAACAGCCGGTGCACATGTTCCAGATCCGGGCGGTTGGCATGGCCCGAGACATGATATTTGCCGTCGTTGTCGTCAATTATGTCAACGCCCATTTCCGAAAACGCGTTGACGATGGCATAAACGCCCCGTTCATTGCCCGGAATGATCTTGGACGAGAACAGGAAGGTATCGCCCTGCTTCATCTCGATGCCCAGATACTTGCCGCGCGACAGTTGCGCTGACGCCGCCCGGCGTTCGCCTTGGCTTCCCGTCACGATCAGCATCAGCGATTTACGCGGCACGTCCAGTGCCTCTTCAGGGGAGATGGTGCGCGGGAAGTTCGGCAAAACGCCCGACTCCTCTGCCGCCGTCACCATCTTCTTCATCGCCCGCCCCAACAGGCACACCGAACGGCCCGCCGCATGGCCGGCCTCGGCCAAGGTTTTCAGACGCGCCACGTTCGAGGCGAAGGTCGTCGCGACAACCATGCCCCCCTGCGCCTTGATCAGTTCGGCAATCGGGTCTTTCAGCGTGCTTTCGGAACGGCCTTCGTGCAGCGAAAACACATTGGTCGAGTCACACATCAGCGCCTTGATCGGCCGTTCGGCGGCAATCGCCTCCATCACCGCATCGTCCCAGCCTTCGCCAACAATCGGCGTGGCGTCGCGTTTGAAGTCGCCCGAATGGATGATCCGGCCCGCAGGCGTGTCGATGATCAGCGCCGCCGACTCGGGGATGGAGTGGGCCACGGGCACGAATTGCACTTTGAATGGGCCGACCTCGACTGCAGCAGGACGCGACTCGACAACCGTGATCGCATCTTTCGGCAGACCGGCCTCTTCGAATTTCAGCCGCCCGATGGTGGCCGTGAACCGCCGCGCATAAACCGGTTTGCGCAGTTGTGGCCACAGATGCGCCAGCGCGCCGATGTGATCTTCATGCGCATGGGTGATGAAAATCGCGTCAAGCCTTGCGATGTTTTTCAACAGCCACGAAATATCGGGCAGGATCAGATCGACGCCCGGGCTGGTGTCCATGTCAGGAAAGGCCACGCCCAGATCTACCAGAATGAGGCGCTCTTTGCCCTTTGGACCATAACCATAGACATAGGCGTTCATACCGATCTCGCCGGCCCCGCCAAGGGGTAGATATATAAGCCGCTCAGCGCTCATGCTGTTTCCTTGTTATAGGCGTTGATGAGAACGAGGCCATGCATGGTCAGATCATCCTCAATCGCGTGAAATAGCTCAGTTCCCTGAGCAAACAATGATGCGAGGCCCCCGGTGGCAATGACCTTCATGGGCGCCGCGCGTTCGCGCCGCACTTCCCGGACAATGCCCTCGATCAGGCCAATGTAGCCCCAATACACGCCAGACTGCATGCAGGCCACCGTATTCGTGCCAATCGCCCGCAAAGGTTTCGCCACATCAATATGTGGCAAGGCGGCGGCGGCCATGTGCAGGGCCTCGAGGCTTAGATTGACGCCGGGCGCAATGACGCCGCCGACATAGGCGCCGTCGTCGTCCACCACGTCAAAGGTGGTGGCGGTACCGAAATCTACCACGATCAGATTGCCGCCGTGCCGATCAAAACCACCCACCGTGTTGACAAGCCGGTCAGGACCCACGGTGACGCCTTGATCGACGCGGGGCGCCACCGGCAGCCGGCAATCCGGCTTGCCCACCACCAAAGGCCGACAGCCAAAATATCGGTCACACAAGACGCGCAGATTGAACACCACGCGGGGCACGGTCGATGAAATGATCGCTTCGGTCACTGTTGCTTCGGTTTTGGTCAGCATCAACAAGCTGGACAGCCAGACGAAATACTCATCCGCCGTGCGCTTGTGATCAGTGGCGATGCGCCAGGTGGCAATGAACTTCGCGCCGTTCCAGATGGAAAACACGGTGTTGGTGTTGCCGCAGTCAATGGCCAAAAGCATGGGTGCCTCGCGGTTAGAAAAACACCTCTGCCGCAGGGATTGCGACAGGGCCTTGCTGCGTGCGCAGGATCAGATTGCCTGCGGTGTCGATGGACTCAAAGGTCCCTTCGCGGGTTTGGGTGCCGGTGCGGGCGCGTATCACCTCGCCCAGCCTTGCGGCATGGGACAGCCATTCCGTGCGCAGAGGGGCGAAGCCTTGGGTCGAGAACTGCGTTTCCCAATGAGCATAGGCGGCGGCAAGCGTGTCAAGGAAGGCTTCGGGGGTCACGCGTATCCCCGTCTCGGCCAGCAGACTGACAGGCGGAGTCGCGCCCGGTTCCACCACGGACAGATCCGGCGCGCCGATCAGGTTGACGCCGATGCCGATGGCCAGATGAAAACCGCCCTGCCCGTCCGCCGTGCTTTCCAGCAAGATCCCGGCCAATTTACCGCCGTTCAGCAGCACATCGTTGGGCCATTTCAAAGCAAAGGCGATGGGCAACCCGGTCAGCGTCACGCAGGCGTCGCGCAAAGCCAAGGCGGCGGCGAAAGAGCGCAGGGCGATGTGCTCGGGCGTTTCCACTGGATGCAGCAACAGTGTCGCGTAAAAGTTGCCGCGCGGACTGACCCATGGTCGCGCCCGCCTGCCCCGGCCTGCGGTTTGTTCCAGCCCCAGAAACCACGCTGGCCCCGCCAGTGACGGGGCCAGACGCAAAGCATGGGCATTGGTGCTGTCGACGGTTGGCAGGATGTGGCGCGCCACACCCATGGGCCAGTCGGATTTAGCCAACAAGGGCAACCGCCGCCGCCAGTGCCGCGGGTTCAATACCAAAGAGGTTGACCACGCCCAAGACCATCGCCGCAGCAACGGCGATCAGCATCACCCATTGCACCGGGGCCATACGGCTGTCAGCGCCTTCGGTTTCCGCGCCGAAATACATGAAGTAAACGATACGCAGATAGTAAAACGCACCGATCACCGAGGCCACAGCCCCTGCCACGGCAAGCCAGACCATGCCCGCGTCGACCGCTGCCTTCAAAACATAGAACTTCCCGAAAAAGCCCAGCATCGGCGGCACACCGGCCAGACTGAACAACAAGATCAGCATGGCCAGTGCCTTCAACGGTTCGCGTTTGGAGAACATGTTCAGACTGGCGATGTCGGTGACAGGCTTGCCATCCTTCTCCATCGACAGGATGAAAGCGAAGGTGCCAAGGTTCATGGTGACATAAATCGCCATATAGATCAGCATCGCCTGCACGCCTTGGGCTGTGCCAGCCGCCAGACCGACCAGCGCATAGCCCATGTGGGCGATCGAGGAATAGGCCATCAGGCGTTTGATGTCGCGCTGACCAATCGCGGCCACGGCCCCCAGGAACATGGAAAGCACGGCCAAAGCGGCCAGCACTTGCGTCCATTCGGTGGGGATC
>JBIHZO010000286.1:0-5033 GCA_044231405.1 Cypionkella sp.
CGGGCAGAGAGATTCTGGCCACCTGCTCGGCAATCGGATCCACTGACAAGGGGTGCAATTCGGCGCGGTGATCGGCTGGATCGCCGATATCCTGCCACGCCCCGGCCTTGAAAATCTCAAGCGCGTCGAAGCCTGCCTTGTAACCCATCTTGCGGCTGCCCGGCACCCAATAGCCCAGATAGACATAGGGCAAACCAGCTTCGCGCGCGATGTCGATGTGGTCCAGAATGGCAAAGGTGCCCAGCGACAGATCGGTCAGATCGGGGTCGTAAAAGCTGTAGACCATCGACAGGCCGTCATCGAAGACATCGGTCAGCGACACGCAGGCCAAGGGCGCATGGCGCTCTCCGGTGGTCGCCGGGCGGGTGTATTCGATCACCCGGCTTTTGATCGGGGTTTCCTCGATCATCGCGGCAAATTCGAAGACGTCCATATCGGCCATCCCGCCATCGGCGTGGCGCGCATCCAGATAGCGGCGGAACAGGGTGAACTGATCTTCGGTTGCCCAAGGCGAGGTGGCATTGCGCCGCAAATGGGCGGCGTCGCGCAAGATCCGGCGCTGGCTGCGGTTGGGCTTGAAATCGGCGACCCGGATGCGCGCCGAGAGGCAGGCCGAGCATTCCGCACAAGACGGGCGATACAGCACATTCTGGCTGCGCCGAAAGCCTTGTTTCGAAAGGGTGTCGTTCAATCGCTGCGCTTGATCGCCTTGCAGAGCAGTGAACAATTTCCGTTCCATCCGGCCCTCAAGATAAGGGCAGGGCTGCGGGGCGGTCACATAAAACTGGGGCGCAATCGGAAGGGTGTGGCGCATGTGTCAAACTGCAAGGGATCGGAGATCGCCGTACCCTAGCAAGCCATTGGCTTTGCGCCAAGGACAATCGCCCCTTTGTCATGGCAAAGCCCCCCGGGTGAACCGGGGGGCCAGACAACGGGATCAGTATTCGCCGGGACGGGCAGCGTCAGCAGGGGCCACCGCAACCGGCGCGTCGCGGTTGGCACGGGCGCGGTCGTCCATGAAGGCATCGAACTCTGATTTGTCCTTGGCATCGCGCAGGCGCTGCAAGAAGCCCTCAAAAGCGGTTTGCTCGTCTTCCAGACGGCGCAGCATTTCCGACTTGTAGGCGTCGAAGGCGGTGTTGCCCGAAGGTTTCATCGCGGAATGGCCCCAGTGATGGGCGGCGCGGCGCTGTGCGCAGCTTGATCGGTTGAACATGTCTTTGCTCCAGCGGTTGGTGAGGGTGATGTAGAAGACAAGCGCCAAGCCAACCGGCCAGACAAAGACGAAGCCCAGGACCATGGCACCAATCCAGGCGCCCCGGCCTTTGCTGTCCAGCCAGTCCGTGGCGCGGCGAAACCAGGTGGTGATGCCGCCGGTGGTGGGGGCGGTGTTTGAAATCGTGTTCATCGGCGGACTCCCGTGGTGTGATGCCGACTCGCGGCTGATGTGAATGTCCTTCACATGATGCAAGATGCGCATGCCTGGCCTTTCGCGCAAGGGGCATGTTAAAGAAATTTACATCGCGCGAGGCTCCGCGCATCCGCTCGCCGGTCATCAGGCCTTGCCGGCTGTCCGGGGCTTCATCTTGGTGCAAATATCCCCGCCGGAGGCCCTTTTTGCAGAGGCAGGCTGCCTCCGGCGGGGATATTTTCGCCAGGATGAAACGGAAACTGCGTCCGCGATTGCGTGAGAAAGCGGTCATGCTTGATGAGCGGCGGTTGACCGCGCCTTTGCGCCGCCGCAGATTGCGACCATGACCCAGAATTTCGCCTCTCGCCTTATCCGTCAGCCCATCGCCCACGATTCCGCAGCGGCGGCTGACATTGCCCAGCAGTTTGCCGATCTGCCCCCCGATCTGCGCGGGCTTGTCGCGGCCACCGCTGGCTGCAGCCCTTACCTGAAGGGCCTGATGCGGCGGGAGGCCGATTGGCTGCGCGGCGCGCTGACGATTGCCCCTGAAACCGCGCATCGGTCGCTGTTGGCCGCGTTGGACCCGGTGGCGGTCGACGTCCTGCCTGAGGCCCTGCGTCAGGCCAAGCGCCGGGCGGCGCTGCTGGTGGCACTTGCCGATCTGGGCGGGGTCTGGTCCACGATGCAGGTGACGGGCGCGCTGACCGATCTGGCCGACCATGCGGTGGATCTGTCAATGAAACGGCTGGTGGCCGAAGAAATTCGTCGCGGCAAGCTGCCCGGTGCCACGCCCGAAGATGCGGAATCGGCGGGGGGCATGGTGGCGCTGGCGATGGGCAAGATGGGCGCGGGCGAGTTGAATTACTCATCCGACATCGACCTGATCTGCCTGTTCGACCAAGACCGCTATGGCGATGATTGGCAAGACGCCCGCGCCGCCTTTATCCGCGTCACCCGCAAGATGGCGGCGATGCTGTCGGATATCACCTCCGAGGGCTATGTCTTCCGCACCGATCTGCGCCTGCGCCCCGATGCCTCTGTGACTCCGGTCTGTCTGTCGATGGCCGCGGCCGAGGCCTATTATGAAGCGCAGGGCCGCACATGGGAGCGCGCCGCCTATATCAAGGCGCGGCCCTGCGGCGGCGACCTTGCGGCGGGCAATCGGTTCCTGAAAACCCTCACGCCCTTTGTCTGGCGCAAACACCTTGATTTTGCGGCAATTCAAGATGCCCATGATATGCGTCTGCGCATCCGCGAGCATCGCGGCCTGAACGGTGCCGTGGTGGTTGAGGGCCACAACATGAAGCTGGGTCAGGGCGGCATCCGTGAGATCGAGTTTTTCACCCAGACCCGGCAACTGATCGCCGGAGGCCGCGACACCGATCTGCGCGACCGCACCACTTTGGGCGGGCTGCAGGCCTTGGCGGCCAAAGACTGGCTGCCCACCGAGGTGGCAGCGGAACTGTCGGACCTGTACCTGCAGCACCGTGATCTGGAACACCGTATTCAGATGGTGAACGATGAGCAAACCCACAACATGCCCAACACGCCGGAAGGGGTGGCGCGGATCGCGGCGTTTTGCGGGCAAGATGAGGCAAGCTTTCGTCGTGATCTGCTGGACCGGCTGGCACGCACCGACCGTCTGACCGAGGGGTTTTTTGCACCGGTGGCTGCCGAAGACGGGCCGGAACTGTCCGAGAGCGCCCGCACCATTGTCAAAGGCTGGTCCTCTTACCCGGCGCTGCGGTCGGACCGGGCGCAAGCGATTTTCCAACGGCTGCGCCCGGTCTTGCTCAAACGCCTGACCCGCGCAGCCAACCCCGATGAAGCGCTTGTGGCGCTGGACGGGTTTCTGTCCGGCCTGCCGTCGGGCGTGCAGATTTTCTCGCTGTTCGAGGCAAATTCGTCATTGGTTGATTTGATCATCGACATTGCAGGCACTGCGCCGGGCTTGGCCCGTTATCTGTCGCGCAATGCCGGCGTGCTGGACGCCGTGATCGGCGGGTCGTTCTTTGCGCCTTGGCCCGCAGTGGGTGCGCTGACAGTCGAACTGGCCGAACGCATGGCGCAAGCCACTGACTATGAACGCAAACTTGACGCCGCCCGGCGCTGGATGAAGGAATGGCATTTCCGCATCGGCGTGCATCACCTGCGCGGTCTGATCGACGCGTTCGAGGCCGGAAAACACTATGCCGATCTGGCCGAGGCGGTGATCGCGGCGCTGTGGCCGGTGGTGGCCGACGCCTTCGCTGCCAAACACGGAGCGATGCCGGGGCGGGGCGCGGTGCTGCTGGGCATGGGTTCTCTGGGGGCAGGGCGGCTGAATGCGGGGTCTGATCTGGACCTGATCCTGATCTATGACGCGGCAGGGATAGAGGAGTCCCACGGCCCGCGTCCCTTGGGCGCCCGCACCTATTATGCGCGTCTGACCCAAGCCATGGTGACGGCGATGTCGGCGCAGATGGCCGAGGGGCGGCTTTACGAGGTGGACGTGCGCTTGCGGCCCTCGGGGCGGCAGGGGCCGGTTGCGACCTCGGTCGAAAGCTTCCGCAGCTATCAGGAAACCGAGGCTTGGACATGGGAACACCTTGCTTTGACCCGCGCGCGGGTGCTGGCGGGAGAGGCGTCGCTGGCGCAACAAGTGGAAGCCTTCCGCCGCGAAATCCTGGCGCGCAAAGGACAGGGTGCCGCGGTGCGCGCCGATGTGGCCGAGATGCGGGCAAGGCTGGCTTTGGCCAAACCGGGTGACGGCGTGTGGGAAGCGAAATACGGTCCCGGCAAGCTGATGGATGTGGAACTCTTGGCGCAAACCATGGCATTGCTGACCGCCAGCCCGGCGCGGCAGGTCGAACGCCAGATCGCGGCGGGGGTTACGGGCGCCAAACTGTCGCAATCGGATCAGACGGCGCTGCTGGATGCCTACAGGTTATGCTGGCGCATACAGGCCAGCGCGCGGCTTTTGTCCGACAAGCCATTGGATCCCGCGACTTTGGGCGAAGGGGCGCGGGCGTTCTTGCTGCGTGAGGCCGGGGTATCCGAGATTGACCTGCTGCTGGCGCAACTGTCTGAACGGGCAGCCCTTGCAGAAGCGGTGATTGTGGCCCATCTGAGCGGGTGAAGGCATGGGGAGACGGGCGTTGGACTTATCAGAGGCAGATCCGAAAGGGTTGGTGCGCGAAAGCTATGCGATTGAGGGCATAACCTTGGGCGAATGCCGGTCGATCTTCATCGACTGGGCACTCAGCCTGCCGGCGGTAGTCAACACCTCCGACTGCCTGCGCGCGTTGCTGGCTCATTACGGGTTGCCAAACCCGACGCATCCGATGACCGGTGTGCTGACCGAAGCCTTGACAGCGCCGGAAAGCCCAAAACGCCGGGGTGGACGTGCCGCAAGGGTGCCATTCACCCTGTAACGGCGTCTTTCAGCGCGGCGATGTTCAGTTTAACCTTGCCCATGATGTCACGCTCCGATCGGCCCAAGCATTCTGCCCTGAAGCGCTGGTTCAGCCTGCGGCACCGCGTTACACCCGAGGCCGTCAAGCAGAGCCGATCAGTTTCGCCTGTGTCGTGACGTACCGAATGAATGAGACGGCGGGGCAGCTTGAAATGCGGCCCACCGTCC
>JBIHZO010000024.1:0-15547 GCA_044231405.1 Cypionkella sp.
CGCTGGAATGGCCATGCGCAATGGCTCCCGCGATGTCATCGCGCAAGCCCAGAAAATGGCTGTCCGCCTCGGGCTTGAGTGCGAACAGCCGCAGAATCAGCCGAATCAGGGCGGCAATCAAGGTGACCAAGGGCGTCAACGCCACACCCACCACCCGTGCAAACAGTGCCGTGCGGGTGGACACCGTTTCCGGATAGGTCAGCGCCAAGGTGCGGGGCAGGGCCTCCACGCCGATCAGCACCACGGCGATCATCGCGAACAGCGTTCCCAACGCATGGTCCTGCCCCACAAGATGCGCCACATAAGCCGCTGCGACCAAGGCCACCGTCATGCCCACCCGCAGCGCCGCCATCACCGGGGCCAGATCGGCCAACCGCATCGCCAGGACCGCTCCATGGTCACCCTTTTCCGCCAGAGCCCGCAGTTTGCTGCGCGACGCCGCGGCCAGCGCGGTTTTCGCGGCATTCAGGGTGGCGGCCAGCATCAGCAGCAGCGCAAAGGTCAGCCAAAGCATCTGATCGGCAAAAGGCATCAGTCGGGTATCCTACGGTTTCTTCTGCGCCAGCGGGTGGTGGGTCAGCACCAGATCCCGCAGCTGGTCCTCCAGCACATGCGTGTAAATCTCGGTGGTGGCAATATCGGCGTGGCCGAGCAGGGTCTGGATCACGCGCAAATCGGCCCCGCCTGCCAGCAAATGCGTTGCGAAAGCATGGCGCAGGGTGTGAGGGGTGACGGTTGTGGGATCGACGCCGCCCTGCACCGCGATGTCCTTGATCAGCAGATAGAAATGCTGGCGCGTCAGGTGGCCGTCCACGCCCGGGCCGGGAAACAACTGCCGCGACGGCGGCTTGCCCTTGATCCGGGCAGCCTCTTCCACCGCGTCGCGGTGGGCCAGCCAATCGGCAATCGCCGCGCGGGCGGGGGGGGACAGCGGCACCATGCGTTCCTTGCCGCCCTTGCCCTTGACCAGGATCATCCGCGGATTGCCGCGCACCGCGGCCACCGGCAGGCCGACCAGTTCCGACACCCGCATCCCTGTCGCATACAGCAGTTCGATCAAGGCGCGGTTGCGCAAGCGGTCCCCCGCCGTGCGGCCATGGTCGCGTGCTGCGTCCAGCAGTCGCGTCACCTCATCTTGCGACAGCGTGCCGGGCAGATGTTTGCTGGCCCCCGGCCCTTTGATGCGCAAAGCGGGGTTGTCATCGCGCCAGCCCTCCTCATGGGCAAAACGGTAAAGCTGCCGGATCGCCGACAGCCGCCGCGCGCGGGTGGCTTGCGACAGACCCTGCGCCTCACAGAACACCAGATAGGTTTCCACAGTGTCGCGGCTGGCTGCGCCCAAGGCATGGCCATGGCGGGTCAGCCAATCCACGAAATCCTTCAGATCGCGCCCGTAAGCCAGCAGAGTGTTGCGCGCTGCGTCCAACTCGGCGGCGGCGGCGGCCAGATAGGTGCTGATCCATTGATCCGGCGACTTTGGCGCGGCCATGATCAGCCCCGCCGTTCCAGCAACATCAACTCCAGCGCCGTGCGCCGTGCCACATCCTCCAGCCCCAGCTTGCGCAGCACCGACAGGCCTTCGGTGACTTTCACAAGCTCACCACTGACGCCGCTTTCGATGCGCGCCATGGCGGCCAAAATCGCCTCACCCACCCGCTTTTGCGCGATCATCGCCGCGATATCCTCGGGCAGGACCGCATCGGTGAAGGCCGGTGCAATCGCGCGCGCCATGCTGTCGGGGGCCACCAATCCCCTGACCGACCCCGCGGCCAGCCCGGCCAGAAACGCCGCCCGCGCATCCTGTGCCAAGGGCATCGCGGCCAAACGCTCATAATCAGGTGACAGCAGGCCCAACTCATAGGAAATCCGCGCGGCATCGCCGGTCAAGGCCATTTTGGACAACAGCGGTGCAAACAGGGTCGCAAAGGCTACCTCCAGTTCGACATCCTTCATCCGCGCATAGGCCAGCGGCAGCCGCTGTTCCACCATCGCCGCATTGCCCTGCGTCAATGCCGCGTCGAACCGCTGAAACGCATCGGCCCGGTCCCAGACCCCCCCCGAGGCCGCAGGCGCGCGGTCGGTGTAAAGGCCCAGCAGCACGTTGGGCGTTATGGCCCCCACCCGGGCCAAGCGTTCGGCAGCCTCGATCTGCGCCTTCCAACCGGCGCGCTCGGTCATGTCGGCATGGGCAAAGGCGATCGGCAGGGTGGTCGTGGACAAGGATTCACCCAGCGAATCGTAAATCCGCCAGACCAGCGGCGTGATCGGTTTCGGCGGTGGCGGCATGTCCTCGCCATCAAACAGGCTGGGGTCCAGAAAGCGCGACAGCAGGTCCGCATCCTCGGCGCTGACATTGCCAAGCGCGATGGAGGTGCGCAGCGTCAATGCCGCCGTGGTCCAATCGGCCGCGCGTGCCAGACAGAACACCCGTGCGGTCAGGGTCGGGGCAAGTTCGGGGGCCGATTGCAGGGTGGTGCAGGCGCGCCCTTCATCCCCGGTCAGCAGGGCCACGTCAAAGCTGCGGCGAAAGAGATCGGCAGAGGTCGTGGGGCCAGCCGCCTGCAACAGCGCTTGCGCCTGATCCAGCGCGCCGATGGCCAGCAGCTTGTCGATCCGCGCCACCAACAGCGCGCCCGATCCCGCCGCATCCGCCGGGGCTTCGGCCTCGGCCAGCAGCAGCGTCAGCAGCAGCGCTTGCAGCGAGGGAAGGCCGTCCAGCCGGACCTGCGCAATCGCCGCGCCAATCTCGGCGGTGCGGCCCAAGCCCCACAGCTGGCGCGGAAATCCGGTCACATCGGGCGGCAACAACCCCACAGCGTCGGGCGACGGCCCGCCCAGAACCGACACCGCCACCGTGGCGGGCATGGCACCGGTCTTGGTCACAGCCACCTCACCCGCCGTGGCGGGCAGGGTCGCCACCGACCCATTGCTGGCAACGGGTTTGCGCGCGGGCGCGTCCAGCGGCGCAGGTTGCACGCCTTGGGCCGGAGGGTCCGAAACGGATTGCGACAGCCAGTCAATCGCCGACAGCGGCTTTTTCTGCGCCATTGCAGGCGATGCGGCCAGCACCAGCGCCAAAACCATCGCCTTATTGCGCATGCAGCACCACTGGCTGTTTCACCACGGTCGCCGGAGGGGTCAGGTCGGCCAGATAGGCATAGCCCGCCAGCCCGGCAAACCCCAGAACCGCCAACACCACCACCGCTTTGATCAGTCGCCCCATGCCCGTATGCCTTTTGCTTTGCCTTTGGTTTTGTCCAAAGTCGCTTTGTTGTCGCTGCCGATCCTTGGCCCCAGACGCGTCCTGCGCTCTTGGTATCATGCCAAGCCCATCTTGGATGCGATTATATATGGCATTCACGGCAAGTTCACGCCATTCAAGGAAGAAAGATTTGGCATGGGCGAGGGACCGCCTTTGCCGCCAATCGCCATGAAAGACGGGGATAAACAGGGTGCGGCTGAAAAAGACCGTGGCAATGATCGGGATGATGGGCGCGGGCAAAACCGCCGTCGGGCAGGCGGTGGCCCGCATTCTGGGCGTGCCCTTCGTTGATTCGGACGAGGAAATCGTCAAGGCGGCGGACCGTTCCATTGCCGAGATCTTTGAACGCGACGGCGAGGCCTTCTTTCGCACCCGCGAAACAGAGGTTTTGGGCCGTCTGTTGCGCGGCAGTCCCTGCATCCTGTCGACCGGGGGCGGCGCGTTCTTGTCGCAAACCAACCGGGCGCTGATCAAGGATCAAGGCGTGTCGGTTTGGCTGCGGGTGGACATTGATCTTTTGTGGCAGCGGGTGCGCCACAAGACCACCCGGCCGCTGCTGCGCACATCAAATCCGCGCGAAACCCTGCGCACGCTTTACGAGGCGCGGCTTCCCTTTTACCAGATGGCTGATCTGACGGTGGAATCGGCAACCGATCTGTCGGTGGAAGACATGGCACAACGGGTGGTCGATACCCTTGGCCGCCGGGTCGATGTGTTGGAAAGGGAATAGCATGGCATTGGATGTGGTGAAGGTTGCGCTGGGAACGCGCAGCTACGAGGTGCGCATCGCCCCCGGTCTGATCGGTCAGGCCGGCGTGCAGATCGCGCCCTTGTTGCGCCGCAAGAAAGTCGCCGTCATCACCGATGAGACCGTCGCCGCGACGCATCTGATGGCTTTGGCCGCGTCACTGGAATCGCAGGGCATCGCCATGACCGCCCTTGCCATCCCGCCGGGCGAAGGCAGCAAGGGCTGGTCGCAGTTTGAACGCTGTGTCGAATGGCTGCTGGAACAAAAGATTGAACGACGCGATGTGGTGGTGGCCTTTGGCGGCGGTGTGGTCGGCGATCTGGTGGGATTTGCCTGTGCGGTGCTGCGCCGGGGCGTGCGCTTTGTGCAACTGCCCACCACATTGCTGTCGCAGGTGGACAGCTCGGTGGGCGGCAAGACCGGGATCAACACCGCCCAAGGCAAGAACCTTGTCGGGGCGTTTCACCAACCCAGTCTGGTCTTGGCCGACATCAATGCGCTGGCCACCCTGCCGCCGCGTGATTTTCTGGCGGGCTATGGCGAGGTGGTGAAATACGGCCTGCTGGGCGACGCCGCTTTCTACGACTGGCTGGAGGTCAACGCCCCCGCCATGGCACAAGGCGACTCCGTTATGCGCCAATATGCGGTGAAACGCTCGGTCGAGATGAAAGCGGGAATCGTCAGCCGTGACGAAACCGAAGAAGGCGAGCGCGCGCTTTTGAATCTTGGCCACACCTTCTGTCACGCGCTGGAAAAGGCCACCGGCTATGGCAACCGTCTGCTGCACGGCGAAGGAGTGGCGATCGGCTGTGCCTTGGCGTTTGAGCTGTCACAGCGGATGGGCCTGTGCGCGCAAGAGGCCCCAAGCCGGGTGCGCGCCCATCTGCGCGCCATGGGCATGAAGGTGGATATAGCCGATATTCCGGGCGATCTGCCGGGGGCAGAGGCCCTGCTGGCGCTGATGGGGCAGGATAAAAAGGTGGTTGATGGCAAGCTGCGCTTCATTCTGGCGCGTGGCATCGGGCAGGCTTTTGTTGCCGATGATGTGCCGCATGATCTGGTGCTGACGCTGCTGGCCGACGCTTTGGCCGCGCGGCGCTGACACCGCCTGATTGGTCGCAGCCACGCTTGCTTGGCGCAGGCTTCGCGCGTAAATCAAAGGCCACGCCAAAAGGGTTTGCTGATGTTGCCACCTGATCCACTGTCGCGGTTGCTGGCCGTCATCGAAATGGGCGGCCCGGCAATGTGGGCGATTGCGGTGTTGTCATTGGCCACTCTGACGCTGATCTTGTGGAAATTCGCGCAGTTGATCCGCATCGGCGCGTTGTTTGGCGGCGGTGTTTCCCAACGCGCGCTGGCATTGTGGGAAGCAGGCGAAAGCGCGGCAGCCCTTGCCCTGCTGGCCCCGCGCAAATCCGCTCGCGCCCGCGTCAACCACGCGGCCATGCGCGCCGCACTGGAACCGGGCCTGTCGCGGTCGGGGGCCGAGGCCGCCACCGAACAAGCCGCCCGCGCCGTTCTGGCAGAGGCGCGCAATGGTTTGCGCGGCCTAGAACTCTCCGCCGCCATCGGTCCGCTGTTCGGCCTTTTGGGCACCGTTACCGGCATGATTGCCGCCTTCCAAGGGCTCGAATCCGCTGGTGTGCGCGCCGACACTGCCACTCTTGCGGGCGGGATATGGGAGGCGCTGTTGACCACCGCCGCAGGCATGGGTGTGGCGATCCCGGCGATGATGGCGCTGAGTTGGTTTGACGGTATCCTCGATGGTTTGCGCCATGACATGGAAGATGGCGCGACGCGGGTGTTTCTGGCGCAGGACCGGGGATTGGTGCAAACCAAGTCCGCCGAATGAAGATCGACGCGGGTCCAGTGCGACCGCGTCGCCGCTTGAACCTGACGCCGATGATCGACGTGGTGTTCCTGCTGCTGGTGTTTTTCATGATGGTGTCGCGCTTTGGCGGCCTGCACGGGCTGCCGATGGCCGTGGCGGGGCAGGGCGGGGCCGCTTGGGTGGGCCCGCCGCGACTGGTTGATCTGCGCGGGCCTTTGGTGGCGCTGAACGGCGTGGCGACGTCGCTGGAGGCGCTGCCGCAGGCACTGGCCCCGCTGATGGATGCCGCCAGTGATCCGATCATCCTGCGCCCCGACGCGGCGGCTTCGGTGCAAGACATGGTCGCGGTGCTGGAAACCCTGCGCGCGGCTGGACTGACGCAGCTGGTGGTGGTGGAATGATGCGTCTGGACGATCCCGCCCCGCGCACCAAGCCTGAACCGCTGTTGCCGATGATCGACGTGGTGTTTTTCCTTGTCGTGTTCTTCATGATCGTGTCGCGCTTTACCAACGCCGAGCCCTTTGCGGTGGCCCGGCCAGCCTCGACCGCCCAAGAGGTTGCGGCGGGTGATCTGGCCCTGTTTCTGGCCCCGGATGGTCGCTTGGGTTTTGCAGGCGCAGCGGGCCTGTCCGAGGGCGAGGCGGCACTTGCGGCCCTGACCGTGGCCCGCACCGCCTATTGCGCGGCACAAGATTGCACCCTTCCGCCGCCCTTGCTGCTACATGCCGATGCCTCCGCCCCTGGGAGCGCGTTGGCGCAGCTCTTGCCGAAGCTGTCGGCCATGGGGTTTGGCGAGCTGCGCCTGATCACGGTGGCACAATGATCCGCGTGCTGGAATGGGGGGTGGCAGGGCTGGCGGCGCTTGGCCTGCATCTGGCCGCGCTCGCTGCTTTGCCGGCCGTCACATCGGGGGCTGTGGCCGCGGGCGATCAGGGTCAGGCATTGGTGTCGCTGACCGCATCAGATGCGGCGATTGCCGCATTGGTGCAGCGCTGGGAGACCCCACCAGACCTGCCGCCGCTGCCGCCCGCGTTGAAGGCCCCCGATCTGACTGCGGGTCCGGTCGCGCTGCCGAAGCTGACGACCATTGGCAGCGTCAAGCTGCCGCAACTGGCAGAGGCCCCCGCGCCCGAGATCAAACCCGAACCGCAGGCCGTGCCGCAAAAGCCGGAACCGAAACCTGCGCCGAAACCCAAGGCAAAACCCGAGCCGAAACCTGACCCAAACCCCGAACCGAAACCAGAAGAATCCAGCCCGAAATCACAACTCAGTCCCGCACAGCCCGCGCAAAAATCCGCAGGCGCGGGGGGGGGCGAGGTTGCAGGCACCGGGGGCCGCGCCGCCGCCGCTACGCTGTCCGAAGGCCAGACCGAAGCCGCCATGGCCAGTTGGGGCGCTTCCATCCGCGCCAAGGTGGAACGCCGCAAGGCCTATCCAGAGGCGGCCAAGGGGGCTGCTGGCAAAGTCACCCTGCGCCTGGCCGTCGCCGCCAATGGCCAGTTGCAATCGGTGTCAGTGGCCAAATCATCGGGCAATGCGGCGCTGGATCAGGCCGCCGTCAAGGCCGTGAAAGCTGCTGGCAAGTTCGCCAAAGCCCCCAAGGGTTTGGGCGCATCTGCCTTCACCCTGCCGATCAGCTTTCAGCCCTGAACATCCAAAACCCCGCCGCCGCCCGACACTGCGCCGTCCTCACGCCCCGCCCAGCCGGAACCGCGCAAACAGCACCACCGCATCCAGACCGTTCTTGATGGCTCCCGCATCGCCGCGCCGCATCCAGTCCAGCCACAACCCGTCCAGCGTCGCCATGATCAGATCGCTGACCATCGGGACACGGTCGGACTTCCACGGGTCGCTGACCTGACCCAGCAGCACCTCCAACTGGGCGCGGTAAACGTGGTAAAGTTCCAACTCGGTCGCGGCAATGGCGGGGTGGGTCAGGGCCGCTGACCAAAGGTCGATCCGCATCCGCAACTGCGCGGGGTTCAGGAACTCGGGCGAAAATCCGGCGTGCAGGAAGGCGTCCAGCCGTTCGGCAGGTGTCAGACCGGGGCGCGTGGCCAAGGCCCGCCCCGCCTCTTGCAGTTTGGCCGCTCCCAGACGGTAGGCTTCCGCCAGCACCTCGTCCATGTCCTTGAAATGGTAAGTGATGTGGCCCAGCGACATCCCCGCCTCTGCCGCCACCTTGCGCGCGGTCAAGCCCGAATGGCCGACCTGCTGCAAACAGCGCAACGCCGCCGCCGTGATCTGCGCCCGCCTGTCCACCGCCTTGGGTCTGCCAGTCTGTTCCATCACATCAATCCCATCGGGCCTATCCCCCTTGGCTTTTTGCCCCCATTCGACCAGAAGGGCAACGTCAAGCAGGAGAAAACCCATGACAAAGGCCTTCGGCTTTGCGTTGCATGCCACAGATGGCGCGGCGCGCACGGGCGTGATCAGCACCCCGCGCGGCGACATCCGCACGCCCGCCTTCATGCCGGTGGGCACTGCCGCCACGGTCAAGGCGATGCTGCCCGAAAGCGTGCGCGCGACGGGGGCCGATATCCTGCTGGGCAACACCTACCATCTGATGCTGCGCCCGACCGCCGAGCGGATCGCCAACTTGGGCGGCTTGCACAAGTTCATGAACTGGGACCGGCCGATCCTGACGGATTCCGGCGGCTTTCAGGTGATGTCACTGGCGTCCTTGCGCAAGCTGACCGAAGAGGGTGTGCGGTTTTCCAGCCATATCGACGGCTCCAAACATATGCTGACGCCCGAACGCAGCATGGAGATTCAGCGCCTGTTGGGCTCTGACATCGTCATGTGCTTTGACGAATGCCCGGCACTGCCCGCCACCGATGCCGAGGTGGCCAAGTCGATGGCCCTGTCGATGCGGTGGGCGCAACGCTCACGCGATGCCTTCGGGGACCGCCCCGGCCATGCGCTGTTTGGCATCATGCAAGGCGGTGTGACCCGCGATCTGCGCGAGGAATCGGCCAAGGCCCTGACCGCGATCGGTTTTGACGGCTACGCGGTTGGCGGACTTGCGGTGGGTGAGGGGCAAGAGGCGATGTTCGGCGTGCTGGATTACGCACCCGGGTTCCTGCCTGCAGACAAGCCGCGCTACCTGATGGGCGTCGGCAAGCCCGATGACATCGTGGGCGCGGTCGAACGCGGCATCGACATGATGGACTGCGTGTTGCCGTCACGGTCTGGCCGCACCGGGCAGGCCTGGACCCCCCGCGGCCAAGTCAACATCAAGAACGCCCGCCATCAGGACGACCCGCGGCCTTTGGATGAAAACTGCAGCTGCCCCGCTTGCCAAAGCTACAGCCGCGCCTATTTGCACCATGTGATGCGGTCGCAGGAAATCATCTGTTCGATGCTGATGACATGGCACAACCTGCACTACTATCAGCAACTGATGCAGGGCCTGCGCGACGCGATCGCGGGTCAAAGACTTGCGGCCTTCGTGGCTGATTTCCACGCCTTGCGTGCGCAAGGCGATATCGATCCTCTGTAAAGGCATGAACAACCGCCTTACAATGGCCTGTGCTTTCTAACGATTTCCGCCCTTGTCCCGCCCTGTTCACAGGCGCATGATTGTAACAAGTGCAGTGGTTGACAGCCCCCCACAGCGACCCCAGATATAGCTACTGAATGAGGGGAAGACCAACCGCTGCCGATGACCGGGGCATCGGTCTTCCTGCCCGCTAAAGGATATGCAAATGACTGACACCCTTTCCACGAGTTACCCGGTTCTGCCGCTGCGTGATATCGTGGTGTTCCCGCATATGATCGTGCCCCTGTTTGTGGGCCGCGAGAAATCCGTGCGGGCTTTGGAAGAGGTTATGGCCGATGACAAGCAGATCCTGCTGTCGTCGCAGATTGACCCTTCTGTCGATGATCCGGCCACCGACGGCATCTACTCGGTCGGCGTTCTGGCCAATGTGCTGCAACTGCTGAAACTGCCCGATGGCACCGTGAAGGTGCTGGTTGAGGGCAAGGCGCGGGTGAAGATCACCGAATTCCTTGAAAACCCGTCTTACTTTGAAGCGCGGGCCGAGAGGCTGCCCGAAACCCCCGGCGACAAGCCTTCCGTCGACGCTCTGGTACGCGCGGTGGCCGAGGAATTTGAACGTTACGCCAAGGTCAAGAAAAACATCCCCGAAGAAGCGCTTTCGGCGGTGTCCGAAACCCGCGAACCGGCACGGCTGGCCGATCTTGTGGCCGGTCATCTGGGCGTCGATGTGGCCTTGAAGCAGGATCTTCTGGAAACGCTGGACGTGGCCGAGCGGCTTGAAAAAGTCTACGGCCAGATGCAGGGCGAAATGTCGGTCCTGCAGGTCGAGAAAAAGATCAAGACCCGCGTCAAGTCGCAGATGGAACGCACCCAGCGCGAATACTACCTGAATGAGCAGATGAAGGCCATCCAGAAGGAATTGGGCGACGGCGACGAAGGCCAGAACGAGTTGGCCGAACTGGAAGCCCGCATCAAGAAGACCGCCTTCTCGAAAGAGGCGCGTGAAAAGGCTGAGGCAGAGCTGAAAAAGCTCAAGTCGATGAGCCCGATGAGCGCCGAAGCCTCGGTCGTGCGCAACTATCTCGATTGGCTGCTGGCTGTGCCATGGGGTGTGTCGTCGCGCGTCAAGAAAGACTTGGCTGCGGCGCAAAAGGTGCTGGATGCTGATCACCACGGCCTTGAAAAGGTGAAGGAACGCATTGTCGAATATCTGGCGGTGCAGGCGCGTTCGGCCAAGCTGAAAGGCCCGATCCTGTGCCTTGTCGGCCCTCCGGGTGTCGGCAAAACTTCGCTTGGCCGGTCGGTTGCCAAGGCCACCGGGCGTGAGTTCATCCGCATTTCGCTGGGCGGCGTGCGCGACGAATCCGAAATCCGCGGCCACCGGCGCACCTATATCGGCTCGATGCCGGGCAAGATCATTCAGGCGCTGAAAAAGGCGAAAACCACCAATCCGCTGATCTTGCTGGATGAAATCGACAAGATGGGTCAGGATTTCCGCGGCGATCCGGCATCCGCCATGCTGGAGGTGCTGGATCCGGAACAGAACTCCACCTTCATTGACCATTACATGGAGGTTGAATACGACCTGTCCAATGTGATGTTCATCACCACGGCCAACAGCTACAACATGCCCGGCCCGCTGCTCGACCGTATGGAAATCATCAGCCTGTCGGGCTACACCGAGGATGAAAAGCGCGAAATCGCGAAGGGTCACCTGATCCCCAAGCAGATCGAAGGCCACGCCCTGAAAAAGGGTGAGTTCAAGATCACGGATGGCGCATTGCAAGAGATGATCCGCACCTACACCCGTGAGGCTGGCGTGCGGAATCTGGAGCGTGAAATTGCCAAACTGGCGCGCAAAGCGGTGACCGAGATTGTGAAGAAGACGGCGAAAACCGTTGAAGTCACAGAGGAAAAGCTGGAATCGTATCTGGGTGTCAAACGCTATCGCTATGGCCTGGCCGAAACCACCGATCAGGTGGGCGTGGTCACGGGTCTGGCCTGGACCTCCGTTGGCGGCGAGTTGCTGTCCATCGAGGCTTTGCGCCTTCCGGGCAAGGGCCGGATGAAAACCACCGGCAAGCTGGGCGATGTGATGAAGGAATCCATCGATGCCGCGGCCTCTTTCGTCCGCTCGATCAGCCCGGAAATCGGGGTGAAACCGCCGAAATTCGAAACAATGGACATCCACGTCCACGTTCCGGATGGGGCGACGCCCAAGGACGGCCCTTCGGCGGGCCTTGCGATGGTGACGGCGATCGTGTCGGTGCTGACCGGCATTCCGGTGCGCAAAGACATCGCGATGACGGGTGAAGTGTCGTTGCGCGGCAATGCCATGCCGATCGGCGGGCTGAAAGAAAAGCTGCTGGCGGCGTTGCGGGGCGGGATCAAGACCGTGTTCATTCCGCTTGAGAACGAAAAAGACCTGACCGAGATTCCCGATAACGTGAAGCAGGGATTGACCATCATTCCCGTGACCAACGTGCGGGAAGTGCTGTTGCAGGCCTTGGTGCGCCAGCCGGTTCCCGTTGAATGGGACGAAGCCGCAGAAGAGGCCGCCGCAGCTGCGCGGGTTTTGGCGGCGGGGACAGCCGCGCAAGCCACCGCGCATTGACCCTGGTCCAATCAGAAAGACGCCCTTCGAAAGAGGGGCGTCTTTTGCATTCGCACTCAATTTTCCACAGCACCCCTGTTTCCTGTTTCAAAATTCTGGCGTAGTCTGTTTCCATTGTCGAAACAGAAGGATTGCATTCAGCCATGCCAACCAAAACCGCCGCCCCGAAACCTGCCAAGCCAAAGGCAGGAAACGCGAAACCGGCGAATTCTGCCGCAAAATTGATTGCCAAATCGCCAGCCTCTCAGGTCGCAGACGCGACTGTTGACGTGGTTGCAGAGGGGGCCAAAGTGGCGCTGTCCCTGCGTGTGAAAGATTTGATAGAGCGGGTTACGGCTGCGGGTGACTTCAAGAAGAAAGACGTGCGCGATATCGTCGAAGCCACCTTGATCGAATTGGGCAAGGCGTTGGAGGACGGCTATTCGCTGAACCTGCCGCCCTTCGGCAAAATGCACATCCGAAACAGCCGCGCGATTGACAATGGCGTCTCGGCGATGACCCTGAAAGTGCGTCGCGGACCTGCCAAAGTCTCTGAAACCAAAGTCGAAAAAGAGGCTCTTGCAGAGGTCCAAGAAGCGGGCTAAACACCCGCCAACGGGAGATTAGCTCAGCGGTAGAGCGCGTCGTTCACATCGACGATGTCAGGGGTTCAAATCCCTTATCTCCCACCATGATAGCCAAAAGCGCGCCCGATGTGGCGCGCTTTTGTCATATGGGGATGGGCGTTTTTCACACCAAAGCCGCTTGCATCCCTGCGCCGCAATCGCTAAACGCTGCTGACAACTTGAAGGAACCCTTCAAGGGCTGTTAGCTCAGTTGGTAGAGCGTCTCGTTTACACCGAGAATGTCGGCGGTTCGAGCCCGTCACGGCCCACCATTTCCCCAATCGAATCAGGCATTTGCTACCGTTTTTTAAAGTGGCCTCAAGGCCAGTCCGCCGTCGCGTTCCAGAAACGCCACAACCTCGGCCACCCCGATTGCCTGCCGCAACCGCGCCATCACATAGGGGCGCGGCCCACGCGCCGCTTTGGTATCCGACTCCAACAGTGCCAGATCGACGCCGACATAAGGCGCCAGATCCGTCTTGTTGACCACCAGCAGATCAGACCGCGCCACCCCCGGCCCACGTTTGCGCGGGATGTCCTGACCGGCGGCCGTATCAATCACATAGATCGACAGATCGGCGAGTTCGGGGCTGAACGTGGCGGCAAGATTGTCCCCACCGGACTCGATCAAGATCAGGTCAAGGTCTGGGAAGGCGCTGCGCAGATCGGCCACGGCGGCAAGGTTGATGCTGGCATCCTCGCGGATGGCGGTGTGCGGACAGCCACCGGTTTCCACACCGCGAATGCGGTCGGCGGGCAGCACCTGCGCGCGGGTCAGATAGTCGGCATCTTCGCGGGTGTAAATGTCGTTGGTGATCACAGCCATCGAACACCGGCTGGCCAGGGCGCGGCACAACTGTTCGGTCAGCGTGGTCTTGCCAGCCCCAACCGGGCCGCCGATGCCAACGCGCAGGGGGCCATTGCTGCTCATGTGCGGTAAATCCTGATGTCCATGGTTTCGTGGCTCATCGCGGCCAGATCGGCGCGAAAAGTGGCGGTTGTCAGATCATCAAGGCTGGCGGTGGCTGCGCGGGCCGCCAGATCAAGGATCAAGGGATGCAGGGCGGCCAATATCCGTTGCCCGTCACTTTGCCCCAAAGGCACAAAGCGCACCGCCACAGAGACCAGATTGGCAGCAAAGCTGTGCAGGTAAAGTGCGATCACCTGATCGGCCCGCAGGGCCAGACCCTGCGCCGCCTGACCCAGAACCACGGGCAGGGGGGCCGCATCCACGACCACTGCCAAAGCGGCCACCCCACGGGCAAGGGCAGTGCCTTGGTCCAGCGTTTCGGCCAGGCGTTCGCGGCTGGGGGCCAAAGCGCGGGCGTATTCGGCCAGTGCAGCATGGTCGGCGTCGTGCCGCAACGCACAAGCCAACAGCACCGCATCCTGCCAGCCCGCGCCAAAGCGCAGTATGTCGGACAGCCAGTCTTGCGCCTGCCGCGCATTGCGCACTTCGCCCGCGTCAATCACCGCCTCAAGCCCATGGGAATAGGCGAATGCCCCGGTCGGAAACGCGGGTGACAGCCACTGCACCAGTGGCAGCAGCGCCGCAGTATGAAGGTCGGGCGTCATCGGCGCAGCACGGTGGGCAGTTCGAAGATAGCGGGCTCCGGCCCATGGCTGTGCCCCCCCAAGCTGTGCCCCATTGTGCGGCCGTGGCCATAGGCGCCACCTTCGGGCGTGAAGGGTTCCATGCTGCGCGCCAAAGTGGCGCCCAACTGCGCCAGCATCGCCTCCAGCACATGATCCTGGCGGATCAGCAGCCGGTCGGCGTCCACCTGACAGGGCGTGTGGCGGTTGCCGATGTGCCAGGCCAGCCGCGCCAGATCGCCCGTCACCACCAGCAGCGGCTCTTCGGCGGCAATCACTTCGATCAGCCGGCCATCATCCAGTTCCAAAAAGTCGCCATGCGCCAGTGACGTCGTTTCCGCCAGATCGACCAGAAAGCCCTCGTCATGCACCGTCACCAGCCGCTTGCGGCGCAGGAACCGCTCGTCATAGGTCAGCACCACCAGATCATAGGCGATCAGCGGCGAGGATTTCAAAACGCGGCGGGCGGGGGGCAGGTCCATGGTGATCCTTACTTTGCCGGGGTCAGGGCGGTCAGCCCCAGTTTGCGGTCGTCACCCGTATTGTGAACCGTCACGCGGGTTTCCAAACCGAATCCCAGATCAGGGAAGTAAATCCAGCGCTGGGTCAGATGGGTGTTTTCCCCGGTGAAGGTCGCCTCCACCGGCATGATCCGATAGGTGCAGCCCGAAAGCTGGGCCTCTTTGATGGTTTGAAAGCTGTAAACCACCGCGATGGACGTCTTTGACACCTCGGGCCCGAATTCGGTGCCATTGTCCTGCGTCTCGGTCACCTTGATCTTCGATTGCCAGGTTGTGCCTTCGGCGGGGACGGGGGGCTTTTTAGAGAATTTATAAGCATAAAGCCCACCCGGACCGCCACCGACGTAATAGTCGTCCGTGGGGGTGTATGCCCATGCGGTTTCGTAAATCCCCATCACCGCGTCGCGCTCGTCAAGCCATGCGGTTTTCGATCCGACCGCATAGTTGATCTCGAACGCCTTGCCCTTGGCCTTGATCAATCCGGCGCGGCCATCCTGTCGCTTGAAGGCGACACCCTGCGCCAGATCGTCCTTGGTCACACAGTCTGCGAAGGCCGGGGCGGCGAAGGTGGGGATGGACAGCAGCAAGGCAAAGGATAGGGGCAGGCGCATGACAAACCTCTGTTTTGGGGGCGTTGGACCGCCACTGTGACGCCAGTTCCTTTGGTTTTCAAATGACATCCGCCGTCACCTAATACAGGAAATAGCGCTGAGCCAACGGCAGGTCGCGCGCAGGTTCGCAGGTCAACACCTCCCCATTGGCGCGCACCTCATAAGTTTCGGGGTTCACCTCGATTTCCGGGGTGGCGTCGTTCAACCGCATGTCGGCCTTGCCGATGCCGCGACAGCCCTGCACCGCCAGCATGTCTTTG
>JBIHZO010000287.1:0-4968 GCA_044231405.1 Cypionkella sp.
CCCCGGCACAACGGACAGAATGGCCACATGCCCAACCCGAAAGGGCGGCCCAAACATGCCGCGCAAAGCATCGGCATATCGTGAAGGAAAAGACATGTCATCAATTATGACCAACAACAGTGCCATGGTTGCCTTGCAGACCATGAAAAACATCAACAACAACATGAACAAGACCCAGTCCGAGATTTCGACCGGCAAATCGGTTGCCAGCGCGAAGGACAACTCGGCCGTCTGGGCGATTTCCAAAGTGATGGAATCCGACGTCGAGGGCTTCAAGGGCATCTCAGACGCTCTCAACCTAGGTTCGTCCACGCTTTCGGTGGCACGGCAGGCCTCCGAAACAGTGACCGATCTGCTCACGCAAATGAAAGGCAAGATCGTCGCGGCGCAGGGCGCAAACGTGGACCGGACCAAAATCCAGGCCGACGTGGATGCTTTGAAGGGTCAAATCGACTCCGTGGTCGGTGCAGCACAATTCAACGGGCTGAACCTTGTCGATGGTTCGACCAGCAGCGTTGACGTGTTGTCGTCTTTGGACCGCAGTGGCGGCGGGGTGAAAGCTTCGTCGATCACCGTCACGTCGCAAAACCTGTCGACCGGAGCCTATGCCGCCAACGACGTGTTTGGGGCTTCCACTGCTGGCACGGTTTCCACTGATGCCGACACCTTTGTGCTAAAGCTGGACAAAGCAGGCGGCACTGATGACATCACGATCAAGGACGGGGCCACCGCGTGGGCTGCTGGCGATAAGGTTTCGATGCGCATTGGTGACAAAACTGCATCCTACACTGTGTCGTCCTCAGACATCACAAGCGGCAACACAGTCGCCGATCTTGTGGCTGTGGGCATGAAAAACTCGATCGACTCGTTGGGGATCAGCGGGTTGACTGTGAATTATGACAGCAGCACCCCGGGTTTGTTGTCTTTTGCAAACGCTGGAACCAAAGACCTTTCAGTCAGTGGGCAGTTCAAAAACGCCAACTCGGGTGGTTTGGGCGCTTTGGCCAGTATTGATGTCACAACTTCGACCAATGCCGCTCTGGCTTTGGGCAGTATCGAAGGCATGCTACAAACGTCGATTGATGCGGCGTCAGAGTTTGGTTCGACCCAAAAGCGGATTGATATTCAAACCAACTTTGTCGGTAAACTGACCGATGCTTTGAAGTCAGGCATTGGATCGATGGTCGACGCCGACATGGAAGAAACCTCGGCGCGATTGCAGGCGCTGCAGGTGCAACAGCAGCTGGCGACGCAGGCTTTGTCGATTGCCAACCAGCAGCCGCAGAACATCCTGGCGCTGTTCCGCTGACGCGTCTGGCCGAAGGGGCAGCTCCCTTCGGCCAACCTTCTGATCCCGCATTCACCAGGAAGGATATTCCGTGACAGCACACCAATCCGCCGCGCGCACCTTTTACGGCCGCCCGGAATCACCGCAAAAAACCACCCGCGCCTTGGAATACGATCTGCTTGCCCGCATTACGCAGCGGCTCACAGTGGCGTGGGCCGCGCGACACGAAAACTATGGGATGCTGATGGCCGCGCTGGACGAAAACCAACGGCTCTGGTCGACTTTGGCCGCCGATGTGGCAGAGCCTGGCAATGGCTTGCCATCCAAGCTGCGTGCCCAGTTGTTTTATCTGTATGAATTCACTGTTCAACACAGCGGCGCCGTGCGCGAGGGCAGAAGCTCGGTCGAAGTGTTGGTCGATATCAACACTGCCGTCATGCGCGGTTTGCGCGGTGATAGGAACACGCTATGAGTGGCCTCGTCCTGAAACTGGGCCCGCATGAACGCGTGTTGATAAATGGTGCTGTCATCGAAAACGGTGACAAGCGCTCACGCTTGGCTATCATGACGCCGAACGCCCATATTCTGCGTCTGCGCGACGCGATCCATCCCGAAGCTGTGACAACTCCGGTGCGACGCGTTTGTTACATCGCGCAACTTGTGCTGTCGGGTGATTCTGACCCCAAAGACGCGCGGCTGCAGCTTTTGCGTGGGATTGAGCAACTGAGTCAGGTCTTGACCGACCATGACAGCCGCATTTTACTCTCGCAAGCGACGGCCTCGGTGCTTGAGGATCAGCATTATCAGGCGCTCAAGTCGCTGCGTGGGCTGTTGCCACGCGAAGAACGGCTGTTCGCCGCTCGGGCGTCATGACCTACGCCCCGGCCCTTCCGCTCGGCGGTTATGCGGGCTGGGCGTTTTTGAAGCGCACGATGCCGACGCAGACTGCCGCCTTCAACAGTTCACCTGCTCTGAAGCAAGATGAAGGCTACTTTCGCGCCAAGATCGGCCAAGTGACAAATGCGGAGCAATTGGTTGGCGACAGGCGCCTGTTGAAAGTTGCGCTCGGTGCGTTCGGACTCGACAACGATATCAACAACAAGTTTTTCATCCGCAAGGTGCTGGAGGATGGAACGCTGAACACTGGTGCGCTGGCCAATCGTCTGGCTGACAAGCAGTATCAAAAACTATCGGCGGCTTTTGGCTTTGGCGACTTTGCGGTGCCCAGCACCAAGTTGTCAGACTTTCCGGAAAAAATCCTGACCGCTTATCGCGCCAGACAGTTTGAGATCGCGGTGGGTGAGCAAAACTCTGACCTGCGGCTCGCCCTGAATGTGCAGCGCGAATTGCACGGGATCGCAGCCAAAACCAGCAGCTCCGAGAATTCCAAATGGTTCACGGTGATGGGCAATGCCCCCATGCGCAAAGTCTTTGAAAAAGCGCTTGGCCTTCCCACCAGCCTCGGCGTCCTTGATCTGGACAAGCAGCTTGAAACCTTCAAAGCGAAAGCCAAATCCCAGTTGGGTAGCGACGCGATGGCGCAATTTACCGACCCAACCAAAGTGGAGGGACTGGTGCGTCGATTTCTCCTGCGATCTGAAACAGAAGGCTTTGCACAATCTGGGTCCAACAATGCGGCACTGCAACTGATGCAGAGCGCGGCTGCGAGTACGCGCTATCGGTTCAGGTAGCGGAAAGGGCCGCTGCCAGCCGCCGGAAACTGCCCGCAATACCATCGGCAGGGGCATCTTCTGCCAAGACTGCATCCAAAGTCGGCCAAACCCGGATTGCGGCATCAACCAGCGGATCCGACCCTTTGAGGTAAAGACCGGCCTGAATCATCATCTCCGCCCTATCCCAGGCACCCAAAAGCTGTCTTGCCTGCCCTATCAGCGCATTTTCATCAGCAGTCGCCGCCTCTGGCAGGCTGCGCGACACCGACCGCAGCAAATCAATCGCCGGAAACCGCCCGCGCTCGGCAATCTTGCGATCCATCACGACATGGCCGTCCAGAACGCCGCGCAAAATATCGGCAATGGGTTCTTCCATATCTGACCCCGCCACCAAAACCGAGAAAACTGCCGTAATGTCGCCCATACCCTCCGGCCCCGGCCCCGCGCGTTCGGCCAATGACATAATGGCCTGCGCGACCGATGGCGGATAACCACGCAGCGCCGCCGATTCGCCGGCCGCAAGCGCAACTTCTCGATGCGCCTCGGCAAAACGGGTGATCGAGTCCGCCAGATACAAAACATGCATGCCCTGATCGCGAAAATGTTCGGCCACGGTCATCGCTGCCATGGCACAACGCCGCCGCGCCAACGCCGATTGATCCGAAGTCGCTGTGACCAAGACCGAACGTTGCATCCCCTCGGGACCCAGTACTCGCTCTACAAACTCGCGCAATTCACGCCCTCGTTCGCCCACCAGCGCGATGACCACAACATCGGCGTCTACACCGCGCGCGAATTTGGCCAACAAAGATGATTTCCCGACGCCAGAGCCCGCAAACAACCCAATGCGCTGTCCCTGCACCAAAGGCAAAAGTGTGTCAAAAATCGCGACACCCGTTGACAAGCGCGCGCCCAACCGGCGGCGCTGCGCTGCGGGCGGAGCCTCGGCCTGCAGTTGACGTAATCTGAGGCCGCGGAAAAGGGGCCGGCCATCCATCGGGCGACCGTAAGGATCCACGATGCGCCCGATCCAACTGTCGTCAGGCGCAATTCCGGCTGCACCGCACAGCACCACCTCGGCCCCCATGGCAAGCCCATCGGGCGCACCATCGGTCAGCACCGTCACGCCACCTGCCGCCAGCCGCAGCACCTCTCCGCCCAAGATGCCGTTGACAAGAACCCGGTCGCCTTGCCGTGCCGTTGCCGCCAGACCCGAGACCAAAATCGTGCCCCCCGCCACTTCGGCTATCCGTCCCAACGGCTTGGAAACCCCAACGGTCAAGATTTCTGCAAGCAATCCATCAAAAACTCCACCCATTTGATTCCCTCTTTGTTCACTGCTTACCCTTTCTAAAGGAATCACCCTTAAGCCTTGATGAAGCGGAAGTGGGAGAATCCCAGATGTTTGAAAAACTAGATCTGACCAGAATGGCACAGACAATGGCGGCACAGGCCGGCGCGCGAATGGGTGTGATTGCCCAGAATGTGGCCAATGCCGATACGCCTGGTTTCAAGGCGATGGACATGCCGTCTTTTGCCGAAACCTACCGGGAAGGGGGCGGCGAAATGCGTGCCACCCGACCCAAGCACAACCACGGTGCCGACGAGGCCATGACGGTCCTTGCGCGACGCGACAAAGGGGCGGGCGCGCCGAACGGCAACACCGTTTCGTTGGAAACAGAGATGGTAAAGTCGGCAGGTGCGCGCCAAGACCATGAAATGGCCTTGGCGATCTATCGCAACACATCCAGCATCGTCCGTGCCAGCCTTGGCCGGAATCGGTAGGGGGCATAGATGGCAGATCTGTTCACTTCCCTTTCGTTGGCCGCCTCTGGAATGGAGGCGCAAGCGCTGCGTTTGCGCCATGTGTCTGAGAATATCGCCAATGCCGATACGCCCGGATATCATCGCAAAACTATAGGCTTTCAAGAAGCTATGGACACCGGACTGGTGTCAACCAGCCCGGTAAGACTGGACCAAAGCCCGCTTGCCCGGATTTATGATCCG
>JBIHZO010000288.1:0-4953 GCA_044231405.1 Cypionkella sp.
CAGATTGACCGTCACCGCAACTGATGATCCGGTGTAATCCACGGTGTCAACACCATCGCCGCCCGCCATCACATCCGCTCCGGCACCGCCGCGGATCAGGTTGTTGTCAGCGTTGCCCGTCAGCGTGTCGTTGAAACTTGACCCCCAGACATCTTCAAATCCGGTCAGGTTGTCATTGCCATGCGCACCCGTTGCGCTGCTGCTGGCCAGATTAACCGCAACCGCCCCGGTGGCACCCACAAAAGACGCCGTGTCGATGCCATCGCCGCCAAACAGATTGTCGTTGGCCAAGCCGCCCCAAACCGTATCATCGCCGACACCGCCGTAGATGATGTTGGCCGCTGCGGACCCGGTCAAGCTGTCGCCAAATTGAGTGCCGATGATGTTTTCTATGGCGACGTAAACATCCCCCGCGGCCACGCCCCCGCCAAGGTTGGTGGTGAGATCGACGATCGCCGCACCCGCAGACCCATCGTAGTCGGCAAAGTCATTTGTACCCACGCCGCCGTCCAGACGGTCGGCGCCATCGCCGCCCGCCAAAGTGTCGTTGCCGTCACCGCCGTAAAGCGAGTCGATCCCGTCACCGCCACTCAGCAGGTCGTTGCCAAGGTTGCCGGTCAGCGTGTCATTGCCCGCACCGCCGATCAACACGTTGGCGTTGCCGTCGCCGGTCAGGTTGTCATGGAATGCCGAACCCGTCAGGTTTTCGATGGTGGCAAACGTGTCGCCCGAAGCCTCGCCCATGGTGCCGGTGTTGCTGGTGAGGCTGGCAGTCACTGCCGCGGCGGCGGTGACATAAGACGCCGTGTCAATCCCATTGCCACCGAACAAAGCATCAGCCAGCAGGCCGCCGATCAAGGTGTCGTTGCCGTCGCCACCATAAAGCGAGTCGATGCCGGTGGAACCCGCGATCGTTTCAGAGGCCGTCGTTCCATTGAAAACTGGCATTGCTTGACTCCAATTGCGGTCGCCCAAAGGCCGGTCGGCTGGGCGGTGAAAGATCAGTTGGAATCAGAGGTACCGCAAAGATCGGGCGGAAATTGGACGCGAGGCCCGAAAGCGGCCGCTGATTGCAGCAATTTCGAGGCAAATTGACGGGGCATTGGCACAACAGCCAGACACGACCGCGCAGAGCGAATCACCGGGATGACCCGGCGGGCAGGCCAAAGGGGAGGTCAGGTCAACCGCGACCCAAAGCCTGCAGCAATGCCGCTGCGGCGGCTTCGGGCGTGCGGGCGCCCGCAGCAACCTCTGCGCCCATGCGCTGCATCAGGCCCTTGGCGGGTTCCCGGGCCAAGGCGGCCAGAAGACCCTGCCGGACCTCTTCTTCAAACCAGTGCCGGGCCTGTTCGGCGCGGCGGGCCTGCCAATGGCCTTGATCGCGCCGCCATTGCGCCAACGCCTGCATGTCGGCCCAAGCCGTGGCCAGACCGCTGTCCTGCAGCGCCGAAACCGTGCTGGCCTTGGGAAAGCCGGGCGGGTCCTGCGGTCGGGGACGCAGCAGCCGCAACGCGCCCGCATAATCGGCGCAGGTTCGCATGGCGGCGTGTTTCAGATCACCATCCGCCTTGTTGACCAGAATGATGTCGGCCATCTCCATGATGCCGCGCTTCACGCCTTGCAATTCATCCCCGCCCGCCGGGGCCAGCAGCAGGATGAACAGATCACAAAGCTCTGCCACCACGGTTTCGGATTGCCCCACCCCCACGGTTTCGATCAGCACCACGTCAAATCCCGCCGCCTCGCACAGCGCCACCGCTTCGCGGGTGCGCCGGGCCACGCCGCCCATTTGCGCACGGCTGGGTGAAGGACGGATGAAGGCTTGCGGATCGCGGGCCAGACGCTCCATTCTGGTCTTGTCGCCCAGAATGGACCCGCCCGTGCGCGCCGAAGACGGGTCCACCGCCAACACAGCCACGCGCAAACCTTGCGCTGTCAGCATCAGGCCAAAGGTTTCGATGAACGTGGATTTGCCAACACCCGGCGTGCCCGACAGGCCGATGCGCAAGGCTTGTTTCGTGGTGCCGAGGCTTTGCAGCAGATCAAGCGCCTGCAACCGGTGATCCGCACGCGCGCTTTCCACCAGCGTGATGGCGCGCGCCAGAGCGCGGCGGTTTCCGTCCAACAGGTCTGACGCAAGGTCCATGGCGACTCCTTTGGTTGGTTTTGCCCGAAGGCGGCGGCGTTTGCCAGTGACCTTGAACCAGGTGCGGCCTTGGGCCCCATCGAGGGGCCGCGCGGCCGCCTGCCGGGAGGGGTTCTGAACGGTTGCACCATCGGCAAGATTGGCCCCTTCGGGAGGATATTTGGACCAATGTGAAAGCTGGCAAAAGACAATGCGGTGCGGGATAAAGGGGCATGATCAGATTGCCGATTGAAGATGTGTTGGATGAGGTGCGGGCGGGGATCGCCGCGCGCGGGACGGTGGTGTTGCAGGCACCGCCGGGTGCGGGCAAGACCACTCTGGTGCCGCTGGATCTGCTGGCATCAGGGTTGATTTCGGGGCGCATCGTGATGCTGGAGCCGCGTCGGTTGGCGGCGCGGGCAGCCGCAGAGCGGATGGCGGAAACCTTGGGCGAGGCGGTGGGGGCCACTGTGGGCTACCGCATTCGCGGTGAGGCCAAGGTGTCGCGCGCCACCCGGATCGAGGTGGTGACCGAAGGCATTCTGACCCGGATGATCCAGAGCGATCCGGGGCTGGACGGCATCGGGGCATTGATCTTTGACGAGTTTCACGAGCGCAGTCTGAATGCCGATCTGGGGCTGGCTCTGGCCTTGGAAATTCGCGGCGCGCTGCGGGACGATCTGGTGTTGGTGGTGATGTCGGCCACTTTGGACGCCGCGCCGGTGGCGGCTTTGATGGGCGATGCGCCGGTCGTGACCTCGATGGGCCGTGCCTTTGCGGTGGAGACTCGCTGGCTGGGGCGGACGCCCGATGCGTCCTTGCGGTTTGAGGCGCAGGTGGCGGGGTTGGTGCGACAGGCGGTTGCGGAAACCGAGGGCGGGGTGCTGGTGTTCCTGCCCGGCGAAGGCGAGATCCGGCGGGTGGAGGGGTTGTTGGCGGGGTTGCAGGGATGCGACGTTCGGCCCTTGTTCGGCGCGATGGAGTTTGCGGCGCAGCGGGCGGCTTTGGCGCCATCGGCGGGACGCAAGGTGGTGCTGGCGACCTCCATTGCCGAAACGTCTTTGACCCTCCCCGATATCCGCGTTGTGGTCGATGGCGGGCGGGCGCGGCGGGCGCGGTTTGACCCGAATTCGGGCATGTCGCGTCTGGTGACAGAGCGGGTGACGAAGGCAGAGGCGGAACAGCGGCGGGGCCGTGCGGGGCGGGTGGCAGAAGGGGTGTGCTACCGCAACTGGACGAAAGGCGAGGAAGGTGGCTTGGCGGCCTTTCCCCCGGCTGAGATTGAGGCGGCAGATTTGACCGGGCTGGCGTTGGAACTGGCGCTTTGGGGCGGCGATGTGCCGTTCCTGACCACGCCAAACCCGGGGGCGATGGCCGAGGCGCGTGCATTGCTGGAAGGGTTGGGCGCGCTGGAAGGCGGGCGGATCACGCCGCACGGCCGGGTTTTGGCGGCGCTGCCCTTGCATCCGCGTCTGGCGCATATGCTGGCAGTGGCGGGGCCGCAGGCAGCGGTACTGGCGGCAGTTTTGGGAGAGCGCGACGTGCTGAAGGGTGCGCCGCCGGATCTGGCGCTGCGCATGGCGGCGGTGGCGGACGTGCGACGGTTTGAAGGCGCGCACCCTTGGCCGGTTTTGCGGCCCGTGGTGGACCGGGTGAAACTGGAGGCGCGGCGTTTGGCGCGGGCGGCTTCGGGGCCGGATGCGGGCTTCAGCCTCGGGCAGATGGCGGCGCTGGCATACCCTGATCGGGTGGGTCTTCGGCGCAAGGGCGATTCGCCGCGCTGGGTTTTGTCGGGTGGCAAGGGGGCGGCGATGGCGGCAGGCACACCCCTGGCGAGCGCGCGGTTGATCGTGGCCACCGATCTGGACGGCGACGCGCGTGAGGCAGGGGTGCGGCAGGCGGTCAGCATCAGTGAGGCGGAACTGCGGGCGGTGCATGGGGCGCTGATCGGCTGGCGTCAGGTTTGTGAATGGTCACGGCGCGAGGGCCGGGTGCTGGCGCGGCGGCAGGAATGCTTTGGCGCGCTGGTGCTGGGGGATCAGCATTGGGATGCACCCACCGAGGCTGTCGCGCGGGCGGCTTTGGAGGGGGTGCGGCTGAATGGGCTGCACTTTACCCCTGCGGCGCGGCGCTTGCGTGCGCGGGTGGAACTGGCGCGTGGCGGCGGCGATGCGTGGCCGGATTTCAGCGATCAAGGGCTGCTGGACAGTGCCGGGGACTGGCTTCTGCCGCATCTGGGTCGGGTGCGGACCGAGGCGGATTTGCGCGGGTTTGATCTGACCGAACCGCTGCGCGCGCGGCTGTCCTGGTCGCAGGTGGAGGCGCTGGATCGGCTGGTACCGGGGGCGTTTGAAACGCCGTTGGGGCGGCGGGTGCCGATTGATTACGACGGCGAGGTCCCGGGGATCGAGGTGCGCTTGCAGGAAATGTTCGGGGTGGTGGTGCATCCCGTCGTGGGGGCCAAGCGACTGCCGCTGCGGGTGGTTCTGACCTCGCCGGGGCAAAAGACGATACAGGTGACGATGGATTTGCCGGGGTTTTGGAAAACCTCTTATGCGGATGTGCGCAAAGATATGCGGGGGGCCTATCCGCGCCATCCCTGGCCCGAGGACCCGACGGTGGCAGAGCCTACTTTGCGGGCGAAGCCGCGGGGGACGTGAGGGGTGGTCCCGGGTTGGGACCAAGGTACGGGCATGGGAATTCAAGGGGCTGCACTGGCGCGTTGAGGGGCTGTTCGGGTTTTGCACAGGTGCGCTCCGCCGCACGTCGCCTGTTCATGCAACCGTTTGGGGTTTCGCGCGTTGACAGCGTGACTCGGCGAGGGTCAC
>JBIHZO010000025.1:0-15288 GCA_044231405.1 Cypionkella sp.
TCGGCAAAACTGCGGTCGCAATCTTGCGCAGTGAACCAACCGCCGGGCTTGACCGCCTCAAGGCAGCTTTCCTTGTCCGGAAAGGCGCTGGCCTCGGTCTTTTCCTCGTTGCAGGCCGCAAGCCCAAAGGCCGCTGCCCCAAGGATCACCAAAGCCACCGAACGTGAACGTTTCATCGCGCCCCCTTACCCTTCAATGAAATGCGGCTTGAACCGCGACATATCCTGTGTGATGCGGCTGGCATCTTCGCGCAAACCCATGCCAACGCAAGTTTCCCCCACCACCCAAGCCCCAATCACCGGACGCATTCCGCCCATCACGGGCAAGGCATGATAGGCCTGCACAATCTTTGGATGCGCGTCGTAATCGCGCGCCGTGGCCGCCTCAACCACCGAGGCCCCGTCATAGATCGTCACCGACTGCCCTTCGCGCGAAAAGATCGGCTTGACCACATGCGCACCTGCCCGCAGATCGCCCGCCTCATCCTGAAAATACGCCGCCAGCAGGTTCGGATGGCCGGGATACATCTGCCACAACACCGGCAGAATCGCCTTGTTGGACACCAAGGCCTTCCACGCCGGCTCAACGAATCGACACCCCGATCCGGCAATCTGCGCCGCAAACGGATCGCGCAAAAGGTCCTCCCATGGGTACAGCTTGAACAAGGCCCCGATCACCCGGTCATCCGCATCGGTGAACTGCCCTCCAGCCGTTACGCCGATCTTCTGCAGATCGGTGTAATGCGCGCCCAACCCCGCCTCGCGCGCGGCCCAGGCCATGGTTTCCACCGTGGCGTAATCTTCGGGCGCATTTTCCATGGCCGCGAAATGCAGGTTGGTCTCAGGCGGGAACATCTCGCCCAGCCGTGCCACCAAGGCCTCATGGATGCCGTTGAACTGATCGCTGCCCTGCGGCAGGATCCGCGCCTCCAATTGCTGCTCAAACCACAGCCATTGAAAGGACGCGCTTTCATACAGACTGGTCGGAGTGTCGGCGTTGTATTCCAGCATCTTGGCCGGACCCGCGCCGTCATAGGCCAGATCAAACCGCCCATACAACTCCGGCTCGCCATCCCGCCAGCTTTGCGCCACCAGATCCCAATGCTCAGGCGGCAGCCCCATCCGGCCCATCAGGCGTTCCGACCCGACAATCTTTGCCACCGCCTCACGGCACATGGCGTGCAAGGCGGTGCAGGGGTCTTCGATGTCGTCCTCCACCTGCTGCAACGAAAACGCATAGGCCGAGGTTTCGTCCCAATAGGGTTCGCCGTACATATCGGCAAAGGTAAAACCCAACCGTTCGGCCTCTGCGCGCCAATCGGGGCGCTCTGGCAAGGAAACACGCTGCAAACAAACCTCCCTCTGTTCGCTTTTATATCGGGTCTGGCCCAGCCGGGCACAAGGCCCAACCGTCGGACCAGATGCGCCTATGGTCGCACATATATCAGACAGATGGCCCTCCACGGGCTAAACCCTGCGCATCCAACTCAAAGGCCAACCCATGCAAACCATCACCAAACTGCCCGCCACCAGCGGAATCGAACCCTCCACCGCCGATCTGGATGGCTGGATCGTCACCGAAGGCACCCCTTCGATGAAAACATGGGCGCTGCACACATCAGCTGCGGGCGACATGGTCTCGGGCATCTGGGAATGCACCATTGGCAGCTATCACGCCACCTACACCGCCTACGAATACGTTGTCCTGATCGCCGGCCGCATCACCATCACCCCGGATGGCGGCACCCCGGTCACGGTACAGGCGGGCGATTCCTTTGTGGTCGAACCCACCTTCAAAGGCATCTGGAAAATCGAGGAAAACGTCCGCAAGCATTTCGACTTCCGCATCAAGTAACCACCAAATACCGGTGAAATTTACCTAGGATGCGCCATTCATCTTGGTGAAAAGATCCCAAAGGGGCCCCGGGCAAGTATTTGCAACAGCAAATACGTTGCTTGGGGCGTGTCTCCCCCGGAGGTTTATGCAGCAGGCCACCGCCGCTATCTCATAACACCCCGCCGATTTTGCTTAGCAGCGCGTCCTGCCCCACCTTCCGATCAGTCGCCCAATCAAGGGCACCCTGAAAGGACATGACATGCTGCCAGCATTGAAAAAATCCGCCTTCGCCGCTCTGACCGCTTTTGCAATCGCCGCCACGCCCGCCGCTCCGGCCTATGCCTGGGGCGATGATGAACAGAACTTCGTCAAAGGCATCGGTGCCACCTTGCTGGTTCAGGGCCTGATCCGCGAAGCCAAGCGCGGAGAGCGCAACCAGCCGGTTTACCGCGAACCCGTCTATCAACAGCCGGTTTACCAAGAGCCGCAGTATCAGCATCCGCGTCCCCACAAACCGCAATACCAGACCAGCATCTACCGCACCCCGGCGGCGCAGGCCTTCAACAGCTATTCGCGGGCCGAACGCCGCCTGATCCAGAAACGCCTGTCCGCCTACGGTTATTATCGCGGCGGTTTTGACGGATCGTTCGGCCCCGGCACCTATTCCGCCGTCACCGCCTATGCCGATGATCAGGGCCAATCCCTGCGCAGCACAGGCTCGGCCTTTGGTGTCTATGACGGCCTGATGTACTGATCTGTCCGCTCTGCAACACGCGCGCGCCACGGTGCGCGCGTGTTGCATTAACCAAAAGGCAGCGCGCGCCGCGTAGGGACGGATAACGGACGCGGACAGGACGGCAACAGCCCGCCGAAACCACATATGGAATCCAGACAAATCAGCTGATTAACCAAGTCATCGCGAAATTTCCAACATTTCTCCGAGGATTGCGCCCCATGGCCCGTCTGACGCCTGTCCTGATGATGGATACGCTCGACGAGATTTGGGCCACCGCCGCAGCCAACGGCGACCGCGCGGCCTGTGCGGCGCTGATGCAGCGGCACTATGACCGCGTCCTTGGGTTGGCCTGCCGCCTGACCGGGACCAGGGCCGAGGCGCAGGATCTGGCGTTAGATATCTGCGCCGCTTTGCCTGCCAGACTGCACCACTGGCGGGCCGAAGCACGCTTTACCACTTGGCTTTACCGCGTCATGGTCAACGCCGCCCGCGATCTGCGCCGCCGTCAGACCACCCGCGCGGCGGCTGCAAGTGGTTGGGGCGATTGGGGCTGGGATCAAGCGATGAACTGGCTTTGACCGCACGCAGCGCGGATGAATTCGGCGATCGGGTTGAGGCAATTCACCTGATGCGCAAGGCAAAAGCCCTGTCTCGGCAGGCAAAAAGGCCCGGCTGCAATGCCGGGCCTTTCCTTGATCTTCGGGTCATCCCGTGGCGTTAGACTGCTGCAGTCTCAACCACTTGGGACTCAACCGCCTTGGCCTCAACATCGGCCCGCCGGCCAATCTCGATCCGGCGTGGTTTCAAAGCCTCGGGGGTTTCGCGGACAAGGTCGATGTGCAGCATGCCGTGTTCATGGCTGGCCCCGGTGACGCGCACATGATCGGCCAGCGCAAAGCGGCGGTCAAAGGCCCGGGTGGCGATGCCACGGTGCAGATAGGCGCGACCCTCGGCCTCGGGCGTCTTGCGGGCGGTGACATGCAAGGCGCCGTCCTTGACCTCAACCGACAGTTCGTCTGGGCTGAACCCGGCGACCGCGATCGAGATGCGGTAAGCATCTTCTGCTGTCTTTTCAATGTTATAGGGCGGATAGGTCGGCTGCGCCACATCGGCGGTCAGCGCACGGTCCATCAGGTCGGCGATGCGATCAAAGCCAACGGTGGCACGGTACAGGGGGGCGAAATCAAAGCTGCGCATGTCATCCTCTTTCAAGCGATGCCCGCCACGGTGACGGGGCATGTGCCTTCCCATATGGGCAAGGCGGGGTTGAGCGCCCCGGACCCGATTGCGGCATTCCGGGGACAACCCTGATTTGGGAAGCGGATTGTGGGCTTTCAAGACCCCGGGCGCAGAGGTGACTTCTGTCTGTCAGGGCTTGACGAATTTCGCACCATTCGGGGCACCACCGGACAGCACCCGCACCGATTTGCCGCTCAGGCTGGTCATGCCCACCCCGTTGTCCATTTCGGCCTGCAAGACGGCCAAAGGCCCCTCCAGCGCGGTGCCAAGGGCCACCTTTTCGCCGTCCACATCGGCCTTGGCCGACACCACCGAAACGATCCGCGCGACGCCGTCCTGCACGGTGAAGATCGGCGCGCCCGACGATCCGAAATCGACGTTGCACGACAGCACCAGCACCTCTGGCGCGGCGTCGATCACATGGCACACCTCTTGCAGGGACGGCGCTTCGGCGCGGTCCTGCGCATAGGACACCACGCCCACCTCGTCGCCACGGCGCGGGCGTGCGGCGGTTTCGAACGGGATCAGGGACGGCAGGCGGATCGGCTGATCCAGCCGCAACAGCGCCACGTCAAAGGCCACGCGGTCAAGGCTGTCCAGTCCGGCATAGATGTAATCGGGATGCGCCACCGACCGTGCCACCCCGCGATAGGCTTCGGCCCGACCGTTGCGCCATCCCGCCAGAAATTCGATGTCGCGGTCTTCGATGCGCGCGCCGGTGGTCTTGTCGAACAGGCAATGCGCCGCTGTCAGCACCAGTTGCGGCGCGATCAGGGTGCCGGTGCAGAAGCCATGCTTGCCCAGATCAATCCGCCCAACCGCATTCCAACCCCTTGAATCGTCACCCGTTTGCAGGCTGACCAAAGGGCTTTCCTCGGCCAGGGCGGGCCAAGCCAGCATCATCAGGGTGAATATCAGGGCAGCGCGCATGCGTCCTCCGGCCGGACCGTCCGAATAGGGTTCAATTGCGGCAAATCTTTGGCTGCGTTTAGGGCAACCCGCCATTCTGCGCAACCTACCCCAAGGCCCGCGGCTTTGGCCCGCCGGTGGCCCAGTCCAGCAGCTCCACCGTGTGCACAACAGGCACCGCCGTACCCGAGCCGATCTGCATCATGCAGCCGATGTTGCCCGCTGCGATGATGTCGGGCGATTTCGCCTCCAGCGTCTGGACTTTGCGCGCCCTCAATTGCTGACTGATCTCAGGTTGCAGCAGGTTGTAGGTGCCAGCCGACCCGCAACACAGATGGCTGTCTGCTGGCTCCACCACGGTGAAGCCCACCCGTTTCAGCAGGTCCTTTGGCGCGGTTTTCACCTGCTGACCATGCTGAAGCGAACAGGCGGCGTGATAGGCCACCCGCAGCCCCTTGGGCGCGCCCGCAGGCAGCCCGATCTTCACCAGCAGTTCCGAGATATCCATGGTCAGGCCCGACACCGCGCGGGCGTCATCCGTCCCCATCATATGGCCATAATCCTTCACCGTGGTGCCGCAGCCCGAGGTGTTGATCACAATCGCGTCCAGCCCGTCGCCGCGTGCTTCGCCCATGAAGGCGGTGATGTTGGCACCCGCTGCCGCATGCGCATCTGCCGCGCGCCCCATGTGATGCGTCAGCGCGCCACAACAGCCCATGCCGCGCGGCACCACCACTTCGCAGCCAAGGCGGCGCAGCAGGCGGATGGTGGCGTCATTGATGTCGGTGTTCAGCGCCTTTTGCGCGCAGCCGGTCATCAGGGCCACCCGCATCTTGCGCGGACCAGTGGCGGCAAAGGTTTGCGGGTCATCGTTGCGGCTGACCGGGGGGATGGTCTTGGGGGCCATCGCCAGCATCGCCCGCAGTCGCGCATCCGGGACAAAGCGCGCAAACGGCCGCCCCAGTTTCGCGCCAAACAGTGCCAGCCGGAATAGGGTCGGGCTGGGGATCACCTTGGCCAGAATCCAGCGCAGACTGCGGTCCATCAGCGGGCGTTTGTAGGTTTTCTCAATATAGCCGCGCGCCTGATCAATCAGATGCATGTAGTCCACACCGCTGGGGCAGGTACTGACGCAAGCCAGGCATGACAGACAGCGGTCAATGTGCTTGACCGTACGCGCATCCGCAGGCCGCCCGGTTTCCAGCATTTCCTTGATCAGGTAAATGCGGCCGCGCGGTGAGTCCAGTTCATCCCCAAGCACTTGATATGTGGGACAAGTTGCGGTGCAAAAGCCGCAATGCACGCAGGTGCGCAGGATCTTGTTGGCCTCGGCCAAGGAAGGGTCACGCAGCTGTTCGGCGGTAAAATTGGTTTGCATCAGCCCATCATCTCCGGATTAAAGATGCCGCGCGGGTCGAATTTCGCCCGCAGGCCCGCCGTCAACACCGCCACCGCCGCCGCTTCGGGCGGGAAGACTGCGGCTGTCATGCCCGGCAAAGCTCGCATCAACGTGGCATGGCCATGCCCGGCCACAGCCGCGCGCACATCCGCCGTGCCCAAGGGATCCAGCAACCACACCAGCCCGCCGCCCCAATCGACCATCGCCTCCAGCCCCAGATCAGCCACAATCCGCCCCGCCTCGGAGGGCTTCACGGCCAGCCGCCAGACCGCGCCCGCCACCCCGGCAAAGCCCCGCACATCGCGCAGATCCTGCCACAACGCGGCCCCGTCAACCCGCTGCCAATCACCACCCAAAGCCTGCTCCAACGCCCCGGCGCGGTAGGCGACCGATCCGGCCATACCCTCTACCCGGATCATCGCGCAGCCCTGCGCGTAACCCGCGCCCGATATATCATAGGGCGACCCAAGCGCCGCCCGCAGCGCCGCCAACCCTGCGATCAAACCCCGCTGCGACACCAATGTCACCGCCGCCTCTGGCAAAGCCTGCACCTTGAAGGCCACCCCGGTCAGCACCCCCAGACTGCCCTGCGACCCCGCCAACAGCTTGACCAGATCATAGCCGGTGACATTCTTCATCACCCGCCCGCCGTTCTTGATCACGGCGCCAGTGCCATCGACAAAGCGCACCCCCAGCAGCGCATCACGGCAAGCGCCCACCTGCACCCGGCGCGGCCCAGAGGCATTGGTCGCCACCACGCCGCCGATGGTAGACGTGCCGTCACGGCCCAAGAGCGCCCGCATATCCGGCACCTCAAACGCCAGCCGTTGCCTCTCGCCCGCCAACAGCGCCTCAATCTCGGCCATGGGCGTGCCAGCCCGCGCCACCAGGGTCAAAGCCCCGGGTTCGTACAACTCCACCCCCGACAACCCACCGGTTTCCAGCACTGTTCCCTTGGCCCGCATGATCCCGCGCGTGCCTCCGCCCCGGATCGCCAAAGGCCCGGCTTTGCGGACCATGTCACTCAAGTCGGTTTCGGTCTGGGGGCGCATCGTTATCGCTTTCACATTGGTCCAAATATCCCGGGTCGTCCGCTGGTGTCGCCATTGGTTCAAGAGACCAATGGACTGGGGGCGGCGCCCCAGTCCGCCCTGTCAGCCAGCGCGCCGTTCGGCGGTCGCGGCCAGCGGAAACACCTTGGCCGGGTTCAACAGCCATTTCGGATCGAACACATCCTTGACCGCCATCTGCGCCTCCAGATCCACCGGATTGAACTGCACCGACATCAGATCGCGTTTCTCGATGCCCACACCATGCTCTCCGGTCAGACAGCCGCCGACCTCGACGCACAGCTTCAGGATTTCGGCACCAAAAGCCTCGCACAACTCCAGATCGCCGGGTTTGTTGGCGTCGTACAGGATCAAGGGGTGCATGTTGCCATCGCCGGCGTGGAAGACATTGCCAACGTCCAGCCCGAACTGGGTGCTCATTTCGCTGATCCGGCGCAGGACGTAGGGCAGGGAAGTGACCGGAATCGTGCCATCGAGACACATGTAATCGTTGATCTGCCCCATGGCGCCAAAGGCCGATTTGCGGCCCAGCCAGATGCGTTTGGCCTGCTCTTCATCCGCCGCCTCGCGGAATTCGACCGGGTTGTGGGCCATGGCGATGGCTTTGATCCGCGCCAGCTGCTCGTCGATTTCGGCATCGGACCCTTCGACTTCGATGATCAGCAGTGCCTCACAATCCGGGTATCCGGCCTTGGCAAAGGCCTCGGTCGCGCGGATGCAGGGGCGGTCCATGAACTCGATCGCCACAGGCAGGATGCCGGCCTTGATGATGTCGGACACGCAGGCGCCTGCCACTTCGTTGCTGTTGAATCCGACCAGGACCGGCCGCGCGCCTTCGGGTTTGGGCAGGATGCGCAGGGTGGCTTCGGTCACAACCCCCAGCTGCCCTTCGGACCCACAAATCACGCCCAAAAGATCAAGGCCGCCCGCGTCCATCCAAGGCCCGCCAACCTCGACCACCGTGCCATCCATCTGCACCATGACCACGCCCAACAGGTTGTTGGTCGTCACGCCATATTTCAGACAATGCGCCCCGCCCGAGTTCATTGCGATGTTGCCCGCAATGGCGCAGGCGAGTTGGCTGGAGGGATCGGGAGCGTAAAAGAACCCGTCCGCCTCGACAGCGCCGGTGACGGACAGGTTGGTGCGGCCCGCCTGCACCCGAATGAAGCGGTTGTCATAATCGGTTTCCAGCACGGCATTCATCCGCGCGATGCCCAGAATGACACAATCCGCCGTGGGCAGCGCCCCCCCGGCAAGGCTGGTCCCGGACCCGCGCGGCACCACGGGCACGCCCATGGCGTGACAGACTTTCAGGACCTCTGCCACCTCGGTTGTCGTGCGGGGCAAAACGGCGCAGAGGGGGGCGCAGGCATAGGCCGACAGCGCATCGCATTCGTAGGCGCGGGTTTCGGTCGGGTCCGAAATCACGGCGTCAGCGGGTAGCACCGCCAGCAGCCGCGCCACGATGGCGGCTTTCGTGGACAGGATGGCCGGATTGGGCAGGGGCATATCCATGGCAGTCTCCTATTTCTGGTAAGAAAATATAACCAATTTTCGGGGAAACGCAAGGTCAACCTGAATCGCCATTTGCCTTCAACCCCGCGCCGCCCCGGCCTTTGTCCGGGTCTTCCACCCATCACGCCAAGACCCCGGATCAAGTCCGGCGCGGCGTGGGTCCTGGGCGAAGGTTGAGCCAGGCAAACCGCAGCCCGGACGCGCAAAATGCTTCCCCTGTCGCTGCCAAACCCTTAACCTGCCGCCATGAACAGCCTGATCATGATCGGCCCTTTCGGCCTGCCCGACGCCACCGCCCTTGGGGTCTTCCTGTCCGCTTGGCTGCTGATCGGCTGGTTCATCGAGCATCCGCCGAAAAGCCGGCCGTCGGTCAGCCTGCTGATGCAGGACTACCGCCGCGAGTGGATGCGCCAGTTCGTCACCCGCCAGCCGCGCATCTTTGATGCCACCATGATCGACAATCTGCGCCAAGGCACGGCATTTTTTGCCAGTGCCTCCATGATCGCCATCGGTGGCGGCATTGCGTTGATCGGCAATCCGGCGATGGTGCTGGGGCTGGCGCGGGATTTGACGCTTTCGGCCGACGCCACCGCGTTGCAGGTGCGGGTGCTGTTGGTGATCGCGTTCCTGTCCAACGCCCTGCTGAAATTCATCTGGGCGCACCGGTTGTTTGGCTATTGCGCCATTCTGATGGCCGCGGTTCCGAATGATCCTGACGATCCGATTGCCATTCACCGCGCGGGCCAAGCGGCGGAAATCAACATCACCGCCGCCAAAAGCTTCAACCGTGGCCTGCGGGCGATCTACTTTGCCTTGGGCGCGCTGGGTTGGCTGCTGGGCCCCTATGCCCTGATGGCGGCCACGGTGTTCACCGGGTCAGTGCTGATCCGGCGCGAGTTTGCGTCCCTGTCGCGCCTGATCATTCTGCGCGGCGTCTGACCGCGCGGCCCTCCACCAGCCAAGCGCCAACGGCCAGACCGGCCGCCAAAGCCAGCAGCAGCCAGACCGGGAACAGGGCCGCCACCCGCAGATCTTCGGTGACAAAAGCGTCGCGTGGGTTGATGCCGATCCAGCCGCGACCCGCAGCCGGGCGGCCTTCGCGCACCAGCCGCAGCGACGGGGTGCCCTCCTCCAGCCGCAGAATGCCGCCCTGCATCGGGGCCACAATCGGCGCCAGCCCTTCGCCCGTGGCAATGGTTTCGGTGTATTCGCGCGGCGCTGATGGCCCAACCGCCACCACCCGGACCAGATCACCCTGCTGGAGACGGTAAAGCCCCATCTCGGGTGCTTTCCAGTCCAGCCCATAGCGCCCCGGCGACAGTTCCGGCATCGCCAGCGCGGTGGCGGTGCCATCGGGCGCGGTGATGGTCAGATCGCCAGGCGGCACTTCGGCCAAGGACCGGCGCATGATCGTCAGCACGTCAGCGCGGGCGGTGGCGGTCAGCGATTCTTCCTCCAGCTCCGGCTCTTTCAACATCCAATGCGCCAGCCGCCGCAACAGTTCCAATTGCGGCCCGCCGCCCTCGTACCCGCGCCCCCACAGCCAGGCCTGATCTGACGCCAGCACCGCCACGCGGCCTTGTTCGACCCGGTCCAGCACCAACAGCGGTTTGTCCTGCGGCCCCGACATGACGATTTGTCCGCGCAGGGGAATGACATCAATCAGTCGGAACCAACGGCCCCAACCACCCGCGGGCGCCTGTTTGTCCAGACCTTCCGTGACCGGATGACGCTGGCCCAGATCTGTCAGCTTGGGCTTGTAGCCTTCCTCAATGACCTGAGACGTTGGCTCCACCGGCAAGATCTCGGCCAAGGGCGAGCGCCACAGGCTGTCCACCGCGCCGAACTCCGGGCCAGCGGCAACCAGAACCGTGCCGCCATCTTTGACATATTGCACAACGTTATCGATATATTCCATCGGCAGGATGCCACGCATGCGGTAGCGGTCGAAGATGATCAGATCAAACTCGTTGATCTTTTCCACGAACAATTCCCGCGTCGGGAAGGCGATCAGCGACAGTTCTTCCACCGGCACACCATCTTGCTTTTCCGGCGGGCGCAGGATGGTGAAATGCACAAGGTCCACAGAGGGGTCGGATTTCAACAGGTTGCGCCAGACGCGTTCGCCCGCATGGGGCTCGCCGGACACCAGAAGCACGCGCAAGCGGTCACGCACGCCGTTGACCTGCACCACAGCGGCATTGTTGCGGTCGGTCAATTCGCCCACCACCCCGTCGACCGCGAATTGCAGCACATTCATCCCGGCATGGGGCAGGCGCACAGGCAGTTCCAGATCCTCGTTCACTGGCACCGCGAAGGTGATCGGTGCGTCGGCGTCCACGGTGATGGTCAGATCAACCTGACCTGATTGGCCCACAGGAACAGCCCCCTGATCTTCGACCCGCAGTTTCAGGATGAATTCCTCGCCCAGAATCGCAAAGGCCGGGGCGTCGGTGATGACCAGACGACGGTCCCAATCTGTGGCGCGGCCGGTCAGCAGCACATGCAGAGGCGCGGGCAGGGCGGGGGCCAACCCCAGATCATGCACCTGCCCATCGGTCAGCAGGATCGTGCCCGCAATCCGCGCGCGCGGTTCTTCCGCCATCGCTTCGGCCAGCACGGTCATCGCCAATGTGCCCGCGTCTTCGGGGCCATCGCCAAAGGGCACAATGCGCAGCTCGGTGTTGTCCAGTGCGGCCACTTCGGCGCGGATCGTCTCCACCGCCTGCGCGGTTTGCGCGGCGCGGTCCGACAGGCCCTGGCTGGCGCTTTCATCAACCACCAGAATGATGATGTCTGACAAGGGCTTGCGGTCTTCTTCCTGCAAAGCCGGGTTCAGCAGGGCCAGACCCAGCACCGCCAAAGCCACCCCACGCAGGGGCCAGCCGCGCAAGCCCCGCCACAGCGCAAAGGCCACCAGAATGGCAGCCATGGCAAACAGCGCCCAGATCACGGGCAGCGGCAACAGCGGGTCAAAGACAACGGTGCGGTTCATTCTCCCAGCCTTTCCAGCAGGGCAGGCACATGCACCTGATCCGACTTATAATTCCCGGTCAGCACATGCATCATCACATTGATGCCGAACCGATACGCAATCTCACGCTGTTCCTCGCCCGCATAGCCGCGCCCGACCGGGAACATCTGCACGCCGGTGTCATCCACCGCCCAAGCCGCCGCCCAGTCGTTGCCGCCGATGATCACCGGAGTGACACCATCGTTCAGCTTGCGAAACGGCATGCCTTCGGTCAACTCGGCCTCGGGAGCCGAAGCCTCGACCCAGATCGTGCCCCCGGCATAGCGGCCCGGAAAGTCTTGCAGCAGATAAAAGCTGCGGGTCAGCACGTGGTCTTGCGGCACCGGTTCAATCGCCGGGATATCAAGGCCAGCGGCCAGCAGTTGCAACATCTGGCCTTCGGGCGTGCTGTCGCCCATCCCCGCCAGATCACCATCGCGGGTGTCAAACAGGATCATCCCGCCAGTGCGCAAAAAACGGTTCAGCTTGGCATAGGCCGCAGCGGACGGCAGGGCCTGATCGGGCGTAATTGGCCAGTAAAGGAAAGGATAAAACGCCAGTTCGTCCGTTTCCAGATCAACCCCCATAGGGGTTTCGGGTTCGATCGAGGTGCGCTCCCACAGCCGTTCGCCAAGACCGTAAAGCCCGGCCGATGCCACCCGGTCCACCTCGGCGTTGCCCGTCAGCACATGCGCCAACACCACGCCGCGCATGGCCTCGAATGCCTTCATGTCGGCAGTTTGGGCCTGCGCGTCTTGCGGCAGGGCCAGCAGCAGCACGACAACCGCCGATGCCAACCCGCCCAGCCGCCCCGAAACCCACAGCGCCGCCAGCACGTCCAGCGCCAACAGAACCATCGCTCCGGCCAGCAGCAGGCCTTTCAAGGCCTGCGCTTTGACGGCCTCTATCCCCTCAATCACCGTGCCCGCTGGCCAGATGGCTGCGGTCAGAACCGTATCCGCGCCCACAGTGTTCAGGGCGACTTTGCGGTCGCCACTGACATACAGCCCCGGCGGCAGGCCCGGTTTCGGCCCGGCTGTCTGCGCCGCAGCCAAGGCGGCACCCTCAACTCCCGCCACCTCGCCCGCGTTTGCCTCGACCCCGAAGGCGTCCAGAACCCGCTCGGGGGCCCAGATCTGGCCTGCCAGATCGGCGGCATCGGGTTGCGCGGGACGGGTGGACACCGCCAGCCGCTCCAGCATCTGCACGAACAGGCCCGACAGCGGCAGGGTGGACCATTCGGCGTTGGCGGTGACATGGATCAGAACGATCTGGCCGTCGCCCACCGGCTTGCGCGTGACCAAGGGGGTGCCATCGACCAGTGCAGCAATGGTGCGCTGGGTCAGATCGGGGTCGGGCTGTGCCAGCACCTGCTGGCTGACGGTCACATCGGCGGGCACAGTCAACCCGTGAAAGGGCGATCCTTCGGCAAAGGGGGCCAGCGATTTCGGCTCGCCCCAACTCATGGCCCCACCGACCGCGCGGCCCCCTTCCCGCAGACGCACCGGCATCAGCGGGTCCTCGGCATTTCGGCTGATGTCGCTGGCGGCAAGGCGCGGCCCGGCAAAGCGCAGCAGCAAGCCGCCCTTCTCTAGCCACGCCAGCAGGCCATCGGTTTCGGGCTGCGTCAGTTTCGCCACATCGGCAAGGATGATGACATCGGGGTTGGCGGGCAGAATGTCAGACAAAGCCCCGTCCAGCAGATCGGCCACGGGCTCCAACGCCTGTTGCAGGTAATGGGTGGGCGACAGCAGTTGCAGGCCTTCGCGGTCGGCATTGCTGCCGATCAGCGCGATCTTGCGGCGCTTCAGGCTGTCATCTGTCAGGGACACCGCCCCTGCCGTGCGCTGGCCGAGCAGTTCAAACCGCGTGATGCGGTTGCGCAATTCGGGCGGCAGGGTCAGGGCGGTTTCGGCCTTGTCGGCGCCGGGGGCGAAGGTGAAGCTGCCGCGCGCGAGTTCACGGTCAATGCCCGAAGGATCGGGGCCGCGGGCGATGACTTCCAGTTCTGCGGCCTCGGCTTGGCCCAGACGCGCCGCCGTCAGCGCAATCGCGCCATCAGCAAAGCCAGCGGGGCGCAGGGCATAGATCGGGCGCGGTGATTGGAACACCGTCAGAGTGCCGCGCTGTTGCAGGGCGGCGGTGACTGCGGCGCGGCCTGCGTGGTCAAGCCCGTCCGCCAGCCAGTAGCTGTCAAAACCGCCCTCTGGCAAGGCCGCGATCCAATCGGCCATCGCGTCCGGCGTCCAAGGTTGCGGCTGCATTGCGCCCAAGCGGCCCGCCCACGACAAGGCGGTCTGGAAGGCCACCGCGTCGGGCTTGGTCGCCAGCTGCACCAAGGCAACCGGGCGACCTGTGCGGTTTGCCTGTTCCAGCAGCGCCGTGGCCTTGTCCATCCGGCGCGGCCAGTCGCGGGCGTCGGCCCAGCCTCCATCCAGCACGATCAGCAGCGGGCCGGTGCCGGGTTGGCGGGTTTCGGGGTTCAGAACCGGCCCGGCAAAGCCGACGATGGCCGCTGCAACCGCAGCAGCGCGCAGCAGCAGCAGCCAAAGCGGGGTCTTGTCGGCCTCCCGCTCATGATCCTCGAGCCCCAGCAACAGGGCCACGCCCGGAAACCGCCGCTTGATGGGGGCGGGGGGAATGGCGCGCAGCAAAAGCCACAGGATGGGCAGCGCGATCAGGCCCAACAGCAGCAGCGGTGTGGTAAAGGCGATCATTTCCCGCCCCCCAGCGCCGCATAGGCCCAAAGCAGCGCCGATTGCGCCGCAGTGCCCGTGTGGTGGCAGTGATAATGCCAGCCCATCGCCGCCGACAGCGCGGTCAGCCGATCCTTGCGCTCTGCCAGGCGGTCCAGATAGCGGGCGCGCAGGTCGCCGGCATTCTGGGTTTCGTGGCGCACGGCCCCGGTCATGGATTCAAAGATGGTACGGCCATCGAAGGGGAATTCTTCTTCGGCCGGGTCCAGCACTTGCAACAAGATCCCCTTCACACCGCGATCGGATGCGGCGGACAGCGCGGCCTCCAGCGGTTCCAACCGGCCCAGAAAATCCGACAGGAACACCGCGCGGCCGTGGGCCACCAGACCATCCACGACCGGAGCGCCGTAATCTTGCGCATTCTCGGCCTCCAGCCCCGCAACCAGTTCCAAAACCTGAGCGCGCCCCGGTTTCGCGGCCGTCACTCCCGCCAGCCCCACCCGTTCCCCGCCCCGCAGCAACAGCACGGCCAAGGCCAACGCCAGCAGCCGCGCCTGGTCCAGTTTTGGCGCGCGGTCCTTGGCCCCGGTGAATGACATCGACCGCGCCTGATCCACCCAAAGGGTCACCGACTGCGCCGCCTGCCATTCGCGTTCGCGCACGAAATGCGCATCGGACCGCGCAGACCTGCGCCAGTCAATGCTGCGGGCGGCGTCTCCGGCATGGGCAGGACGATACTGCCAAAACTCATCGCCCTGACCGGCACGCCGGCGGCCATGTTCGCCCAGCATCAGCGTCGCAGCCAGATGCTCTGCCTCGGCCAGAAGGGCAGGCAGCGATTGCCCGAGGGTTTCCGCCCTTGCGCGCAGATC
>JBIHZO010000289.1:0-4876 GCA_044231405.1 Cypionkella sp.
GGATTCCCTGGCGAAGTATGCGGTGGTGGGTTCAACCGGTCAGCGCAACGGCTCGCTTGAAGGTATCAGCCGGCGTCTGGAAGCCAAGCGTTTTTCGGGGTCTTGTATTGAGCCGCAAGGCGACCTGATCAAGCTGCTTGTCGCGAATGCATCGCCTAGGGCGCTGGAACCTTTCGTTAGGTGGCGAACACTAGCTTGCTATAATCTCAAAACCTTGCAAGTAAGCTGCAACCTCGGCGACCAGTGACGCGTCCAGCCCCTCTTTGCCACGTATTTCGTCAAGGGCACGCTGGGCCTTGCCCGCAGTCAGCCATTCGGTCTCGGGTGCGTCTGGCGCGAACCAGCGCTCATGCAGCCAAACCTCGTATTGCGCCCATTCTTCGGGGGAGCACAGTTGCGGCGCGTGAAACGCCACCAAGCGCCGGCCGAGCTGGCGCAGGCGGGGATCGCTGAGTGCTGCGGCGATCTCCTGCCGTCTCGGCCAGTCCGCGCGCTGAAACTCTGCCAGCAGGGCTTTGTCGGCGTGGCTGTAGAAGCCACCGAAGATCCGCTTCTCGACCATAGGCGTCGGGGCTGCAGGATCCTCGGAAAACCGCGCAGCAAGAGCTTGGGCGACGCGTGCACGGAACTCGGGCGCACCAGCGATGACCGCGGCGCGGCGCAACTGCTGTTCAGTCAGCGCCGGGTGAGACAGCAGCGCTGGCGTCTTGTTGACGGATACGGAACGGATGATTTTCGGCGTGGCGTCGACGGCCGCGAACAAGGCCGCATCATCTGCAGAAAGGAAATCAGCTGGATCGGCCGCCTCCAGGTCAAAGAAGGCCGCCTGGTTCGGGTTGCGCACTGAGTAGCCGCAAAAAACTCCGAGCATCGCGCGCGGCGATCCACCGCCGAAGCGCTCAATCAGCGCCATTGGTTGGAACGTCTCAATGCGTGCTTGCAGCCACGCTTTGTCGCGATTGGCCAGCAACTCTGCCCAAAGCGCTGGCGCGCGCTGGGCGATCTGGCGCGCGATGTGAATGGTCGCCTCGACATCGCCGAGCGCGTCATGTGCGATGTGTGCGGCAAAGCCATTCAGGGGCGCGATAAGATCAAGCTTAAAGCGCACGCGCCCGGTTTCATCGACGGGCCACTCAAACATGTCGGGTTGGTGATGCCAGACGGCGTAGAGGGCCGTCAGCAAATCAAAACGCGTATTGCCGTTGAACTGAGTGGCGAAGATGTCCGGCTGCAGGTTCTGATAGAAGGCCTGGCGCAGCATCTCCTCGTCAAATCGAATGCTGTTGAACCCGGTCCAGATGGACGGCGACCACCGATTGATCAGCGCGCCGATCTCTTGCGTGAACTCGAACAGTGTCGGCAGAGCGGGATCAAGCAACTGCGCCGGGCGCACGCCGGTTACCGCCAAAGCCCATGGCGAAGGGATGATATGCGGGGCGATCCGGCAACGCAGATTGACCCGCTCGATCTCTCTGAATTCGTCATCCGTCAGAATGGCGGCGAATTGCAGTGGCTGATCAAAGGCAGGTGAAAGGCCGGTGGTTTCGAGATCGTAGAAGGCAAAGGTCATAAGCGCAGCCTAACTTGTGAAGCGGAATTCGTCATCTGCCAAACACAGCGCGTACGCGATACAGAAATGGCAGGTATCCCACCACTTCGCTCCATCTATCCATCGGCCTTTGCGATATCTGCGATCCGGGATTTCAGCCGCGCTGACATGATCACGTCAGTGGCAATATTGGTCGCGAGCCTCTGAAGCTCCCGCAGCACCTGGTCCCCCTGACCGATCCGCGCACTGGCTGCCATGACATGGGCGACAGCTTCATCAATATCGAGCGGACTTGGTTCATATCCACGCCCAGCCAGCAGATGTGCAATGGCGTGCAGGCCGACTTGTGCGGCAAAGGTTGGCTCCTTTATCACAGAATCCCGCGCCGCTCGGATCAGCGTTGCCGGCGCCGCGTCCGAATGCGCTGCGCAGTCGAGTGCGAGATCTAGGTATTTCGCGGTCTTGGCGGCGGCGAACCATTTTCCTTTGGACCCGTGGCTCTCGATCAGATCGACAAGGATCATGCGCGCATCGAGATCGGGATAGCGCTTCACCAGATTGCGCCATATTGCGAGATAGGTATTGCCTGCGGCGGTCGGCAGGCCGAAGCGTCGGTAGGCTTCGTCCTCGCGACCTTGCCCAACCAGAATGCCCTCGCAGAACTGCGCGATATGCTGGTAGCCCCATGGACGGCGATCCTCCTTCAACAGCGCCTCGGCGAAGGCCAGAGCCTGGCCTTCGTGCCCCTGACGCCGCAGTGCTTCGGCCCCGAACTTCAAATCGAACCACAGAGACGTCTTCTTCAGCGCCAGAAGGGCTATCAATTCGCCATAGCGCCCAGCCTCCAGCAGGCAAGACAGCGTCAGCGTGCCGGCGGTGACATGTGAGAACCGAGAATGATCCGCCCAAGCTTCGCGGATCAAGTCGAGGTCGCGGTCGGCATGCAGGTTCATCAGTGCAGGGTATGCCGCTATCTGACCAAAGCGATCCGCAATCGGCGCGAGATAATCAACGCCGTCATCAAGGATCGCCTCGCGCAGTTGCTCCAGCCATTTCGCGCGGGTTTTCTCGTCAGCCGGTGCCTCGATCAGGATCGGCAACAACTCCTCCAGCGTCCGGTACACGGCATTGCCAAGCGCACCCGAGGAGGTGTCGATATGCTCGAAGGCTGACCAGATGCGCTGGGCCAGCGCGATGACGCCCTCGGCCGCGGCGGCCGGGTCGGTGCGCGCGACCGCGCGGATCTCGGAGCTGGCCAATTTCAGCCGGTCAATGGCCTTGGCGGAAGAATTCCAACTGTAGGCACCAGCCCGCATGCCGGGTTTGAAGGCCCATTTGTGGCTTTGTTTGCTTGCCATCTACAGCCGCCCCGCAATTCTCAGCGCATTTCGCTCAACAGCTATATCGTCTGCGCGCCATCGCTTACCGTTATCGATAATTTGTCCGAGCAAGCCTCTATGAGCTACGCCTACTTACCCTATTCGATAAATTCTTGGACCTCTGTTTCGTCGATGCTGGACGGGATTTGCCTGTACATGCCGGGTAGCGGACGCAACCAAGAAATTGCCCATAGGGGCCCTTGCGTTCAACCAACCAGCCATCGGAGCATTCCGGACATTGGGGATAGCTGGCCCCGCAACCACACTGAACTTGCCCCGATCCGGGCGCCGACCGTGGCAGAGCGGCCTCGCACGATGCGCAAGCAGGCAGCAAGTTTCCACAATGCTGGACGTGTTCGCACCGGTACCAGATACGACCGTCCTGGCCATTCACGCCGATCAATCGTCCGCCACATTCTCCGCACTCATGCGCTTCCAGATCTGCGCCAGGTGCCGCGACGACCCCGTAAACGGGGTCATTCCCCAGCTCTGTGACAAAAGCAGATGGCCGGGCGTCCGATGCAAGAAGCGTGAGCGTGAACCGCGCACGCGTCATAGCAACATACATCACCCGGCGCTCCTCTGCGTTCTCAAACATCTCTTCCTCAGGAGAAACCAAAGTCAGCAAAGGATCGTCAACAATTTCTGACGGGAAACCCGTGCGGCCGCTGTCGGCGTTCAGCAAAACCACGTGATCAGCCTGAAGACCCTTGGAGGCGTGAATTGTCTTGAAGCTTAGGTGCAGATGCGGAAACTGCCTCTTTAAGTCGCGCATATCCGGTTCAACAAACCGGTATCTACCAAGCAATAGAACACTCACGGCTTTTTCGGCAGCATCAGACTGCGCCGACAGGATGGTAAGAACTTCGATGAGTTTGCGCGGACCTTCGTTACGCGGCGTCATCACGATCCTGATTGCTGGCTCGGTTGCAATCCCTGACCGTCACGGCCGCGCTATGAGCGTTCAGGCGATCACCTGGGCGCTGGATTATCCGGCAGGCAGCGTCACCGAAAAGGTGCTGCTCCTCGTGCTGGCCAACTATGCCAACGAGTTCGGCGTCAGTTGGCCGTCGCAGAAAACCCTCGCCGACCAGAGCGCGCTGGGCGAGCGGACGGTGCGCAGAGTGCTGGCCGACATGGAACATCGCGGTGTGATCCGGCGCCTCGCCCGCCGCCGCGGAAATGGCAGCAGGCAGTCGGACATGATCCTGCTGGCCGCCTTTGAGGGGCGCAAACCGGCCCCTCCCGGCATGCTGGATGAGGGGTTGGATGAGGGGTCTGATGTGCCAAATGGGGGGCCAAACGGGGGGCCAAAACGGGGGCCAGATGGCACCGAAACCGGCCCGCCAAACCAACCGGCCAATCGCGACAACCGGCCATTGCGGCCGCTGGACAACCGGCCACCAGACCCGGACCCCCCGGCCACAGTGGCCGCCCTTGATACTTCAAAGATACTAAAAAGCTTAGCTTACGCGGACACGCGCGAGGATGACCCCGATACGGCTGACCCGCTGCAGGCCTGTCTGGCGGCTGCCGGACCCGGCTTCGAGCCAAGCGCCCAACCTGACCATGTCTCCGCCTTCGAAGTCGCGCGCTGGATCGAGCGCGGCTTCGATCTCGACCTCGATGTCCTGCCGGTGATCGCTGCCAGAACCAAAGAAAGGCGCTCATCGCCGATCCGCACATTCGATTATTTCACCGCGGCCATTGCGGAGTTCCATGCCCGGAGGCTGGCGCAGGGGGCTGGCGGCGGATTGGCTGGGGAACGGGGCGCTGGCCACACCGGCAGCGCCATCACCCCACCGCAACGCCCGGGAGGCGCCGGGCAGGCAGAGGCCCCGCTGGATACCGCGGTGCTGATCGCCGGATGGATCAACACCGGTCGCTACGTCCCGCCCAGCGCGGTGTCGACCTCGATACGCGACACCCTGCTGGCCCGCGGGCTGGT
>JBIHZO010000290.1:0-4860 GCA_044231405.1 Cypionkella sp.
GTATGACGATGCAGACATTGCGGCCGCACAACCGATTATTCCGCAGTGGAAGGACGTGTTCCTGAACGCCGTTCCGCGTCCGTCGGCCCCGACCCTAGGCAAGTACAACGAGGTTTCCTCGAAGTTCTGGTCTGCGGTTCATTCGACCCTTTCGGGCAATGGCACCGCTGCCGAGAACCTGGAACTGCTGGAAGCTGATTTGACAGAACTGAAAGGCGACGCCTGGTAATCCTCCCGGCCCGCCAGAGCGGATTTCCTTCAATCTGATTCAGATCGAAGGAAATCCAAGACAGGCACTGCCGGTGTATGTTGCGGTTGCGTTCAATCGCCTGACCCCGATTGAACGCAACACGCTCCAACACGCCTTGAAAAGGGGCGGCGGGGGGGATTTGACAAAATCCCGCATCCCGTCGCCCCTTTTCTATTTTCGGTCCCGGAGGGGGGGCCGTTCAAAGGGGGGATATTATGACAACTGCGACTTCCGTCGCCGGACAGAACAGTGGCAAAAGCCTGCAGCAGCAGCGTCAGGCGGCCGCCTTCTGGTTTCTGGCGCCCATGCTTTTGGCGCTGTTCTGCGTCGCCGCATGGCCATTGCTGCGAACCGTCTGGTTTTCATTCACCGACACTTCGCTGAACAACCTGTACGGCGGCAAGTGGATCGGTTTCGACAATTATCTGAAGGTCAGCACGCTGGCCTCGGGCAAAGTGATTTATCGCGGCACGCTGGTTGATCCGGCATGGTGGAACGCGGTCTGGAACACGGTGCGGTTTTCCGTCATTTCGGTGATCTGCGAAACCACGCTGGGGCTGATCGTGGCTTTGGTGCTGAACGCGGAATTCAAGGGTCGTGGCATCGTGCGCGCCGCCATTCTGATCCCGTGGGCGATCCCGACCATCGTATCTGCCAAGATGTGGGCCTGGATGCTGAACGACCAATACGGCATCATCAATGATATGATGTTGGGGCTGGGCTTGATCGACCAGAAGATCGCATGGACCGCCAGCACCGACACCGCCATGTATGCTGTCTTGATGGTGGACATATGGAAGACCACGCCGTTCATGGCGCTTTTGTGCCTTGCCGGTCTGCAAATGGTACCGCGCGATATTTATGAGGCGGCAAAACTGGACGGCATCCATCCGGTGAAGGTGTTCTTCAAGATCACCCTGCCATTGATCCGCCCGGCGTTGATGGTGGCGGTGATCTTTCGCATGCTGGACGCGCTGCGGGTGTTCGACCTGATCTATGTGCTGACGCCAAATTCGGCGGCCACGAAAACCATGTCGATCATCAGTCGTGAAAACCTGATCGAGTTCGACAAGTTCGCCTATGGCTCGGCGCAATCGACACTGTTGTTCGCGATTCTTGCGGTCTTCGTGTCGCTGTACATCTGGCTTGGCAAGGTTGACCTCAGCGGGGAGAGCGGCAAATGACCGGTAGAAAGCTGCTGAACAACGTCGCGTTCTATGCGCTGGTTGTGGTGATCGTGGTGTTTTCGGTGTTCCCGTTCTACTATGCGATTGTCACCTCTTTCGCGACCGGCACGGCACTGTTTGAGATCAACTATTGGCCAAAGCAATTTGATTGGGCCAACTATGAGACGGTTCTGGGCGGGCGCACCTTTCCGCGCAACATCCTGAACTCTGTCTTCATCGCGTCAACCACGGTCATCTTTGCACTGTTTCTGGCGGTTACGGCATCTTATGCCTTGGCGCGGGTGCGGTTCCGGGGGCGGGGCCTTTTGTTGATGACAATCCTTGCGGTGTCGATGTTCCCGCAAATCGCCGTCCTGGCCGGTCTGTTTGAGCTGATCAAGTTCCTTGGCATCTTCAACACGCCTTGGGCTCTGATCCTGTCCTACACCATCTTCACCTTGCCGTTCACGGTCTGGGTGCTGACCACCTTCATGCGCGACCTGCCGGTCGAGATCGAAGAGGCGGCAATTGTGGATGGTGCAACGCCTTGGATTGTCATCACTCAGGTGTTCCTGCCGCTGCTTTGGCCAGCACTGGTGACGACGGGTCTTTTGGCCTTCATTGGCGCGTGGAATGAATTCTTGTTCGCGCTGACCTTCACGTCGCAAGAAGTCACCCGCACAACTCCGGTGGCGATTGCGATGTTGTCGGGGGCATCGACCCAAGAAATTCCGTGGGGTCCGATCATGGCGGCGTCGGTCATTGTGACCATCCCGTTAATCATCCTCGTTCTTATCTTCCAACGCAAAATCGTGGCGGGTTTGACCGCCGGCGGCGTGAAGGGCTAATGCAATGGCAAAAATCGAACTCAAGAACGTCAAGAAGTCCTACGGCGCGGTGGACGTGATCAAGGGCATCGACCTGACCATCGAAAAGGGTGAATTCATGGTGTTTGTCGGGCCTTCGGGCTGTGGCAAGTCCACCCTGCTGCGCCTGATTTCGGGGCTGGAGGAAATCTCCAGCGGCGACATGCTGTTTGACTCTGAACGCGTCAACAATGTGCTGCCGTCGCAGCGTGGCATAGCGATGGTATTCCAAAGCTATGCTTTGTACCCGCATATGACGGTGTATGATAACATGGCCTTCGGTATGAAACTGGCCAAGGCCAGCCCCGAGGCGATGAAAAAGCGGGTGACGGAGGCAGCAAAACTGCTGCAGATTGATCACCTGCTGGACCGTCTGCCCAAGCAGCTTTCGGGCGGTCAGCGCCAGCGTGTCGCCATCGGCCGCGCGATTGTGCGCGATCCGCGCGTGTTCCTGTTCGACGAACCCTTGTCGAACCTCGACGCGGCCCTGCGGGTGCAGACCCGGCTGGAGATTGCCAAGCTGCACCACTCGATGTCCGATGTCACTATGATCTATGTCACCCATGATCAGGTTGAGGCGATGACCTTGGCCGACCGCATTGCGGTGCTGCGCGACGGCAAGCTTGAACAGGTTGGTAGCCCTGCCGAGTTGTACGAACGCCCGAATTCGATCTTCGTGGCGGGCTTTATCGGCAGCCCGAAGATGAACTTCCTGACCGGGAAATTTGCCACCGATCATGGCTGTGCCACCTTGGGCATCCGCTCTGAACACCTGGATATTGTGGACGGCGGCGGGATGTGGACGGGGCAGGTTGTCCATGCCGAAGACCTTGGCAGTGACAACTATCTGTTCGTTGAAGTGGGCTCGGACGAGCCGCTGATCGTGCGCCAAGAGGGCAAGCTGACCCGCCGTGTGGGCGACACCGTGTCGCTTTCGCCAAAGGCCGGACAGATCCACAAATTCGACGCGAACGGCACGCCGATCCGTTGATCTTCACCCTGTCGCGTCCCATGAAGGGGCGCGACATTTTCTATAGGAGTATGCCATGAGCATCCGCGTCACCGTTTGGGGCGAGAACGTCCACGAGCAGAAAAACAAAGTGGTTTCAGGAATTTACCCGCTGACCATGCATGGCACAATCGCCAAGGCGCTGAACGCGGCGGGGCATGATGCCACCACCGTCACCTTGCAGGACGCCGAACACGGGTTGACGGCTGAAAAGCTGGCGGCGACGGATGTCCTGGTCTGGTGGGGCCACGCGGCGCATGGCGATGTCGATGACGCCATCGTCGAGCGGGTTTGCGATGCGGTCTGGGGCGGCATGGGGATGATCTTCCTGCACTCTGCGCATTTCGCGAAACCGTTCAAACGGCTGATGGGCGCGCCCTGCAACCTCTCCTGGCGGGAGGCGGGTGAGAGGGAGCGTCTGTGGGTCACGTCACGTCAGCACCCGATTGCCGCCGGTCTGCCGGACCATTTCGAGTTGGAATATGAAGAGATGTATGGCGAGCCCTTTGGTGTGCCAGAGCCGCTGGAAACCGTTTTCATCAGCTGGTTTGCCGGTGGTGAAGTGTTCCGTTCGGGCCTGACCTACAAGCGCGGCGCGGGGAACATCTTCTACTTCCGCCCCGGCCATGAAACCTATCCGACCTATCACGACGCCAATGTGCAGCGGGTGATTTCCAATGCTGTGGCTTGGGCCCATAACCCGAACGCCCGCATCCAGAACCCGAACGACGCGCCGAATACGCCTGTCGACCAGGCGCTGGAGCCGATAGAGGAACGTGGGCCGCGTTTGCACCATGACGGTGAAGAAGGGTATCGGTGATGTTGAAACCCGTTCGCGTATTGATCCTTGGCACGGGTGGCATGGCCAATAACCATGCCGACAGCTTCAAGGCGATTGACGGCGTGACATTGGTGGGTGGGATTGACACCCGCCCCGACCAGTTGCGCAGCTTTCAGGATCGACATGGCATTCCGCGCGGCTTTGCCTCGATTGATGAGGCCATCGCTTGGGGTGAGTTTGATGCCGTGACCAACGTCACGCCCGATGCAGCACATTTTCCCACCACAATGCCTTTCCTTGCGGCTGGCAAGCATGTGCTGTGCGAAAAGCCTTTGGCCACCAATGAGGCGGACGCCGACGCAATGGCCGCCGCTGCCCAAAAGGCGGCTGTGGTCAATATGGTCAACCTGTCCTATCGCAACGTCGCTGCGCTGCAAAAAGCGGCGACCATGGTGCGCGAAGGGGCCATCGGCACCGTCCGGCATTTTGAGGCGTCCTATCTGCAAAGCTGGCTGACCCAACCCGCTTGGGGGCATTGGGACAAGGAAAGTCAGTGGCTGTGGCGGTTGTCTTCCAAACACGGGTCCAAAGGCGTGCTGGGCGATGTGGGCATCCATATCCTTGATTTTGCGACCTTCATCGCGGGGCAATCTGCAACCGAGGTGTCGTGCCGTCTGGCCACTTTCCACAAGGCCCCGGGCGATCAGATTGGCGAATATCCTTTGGACGCCAATGACAGCGCCACGATGCAGGTGGTGCTGGAAAACGGGGCGCTGGGCACGGTTGCG
>JBIHZO010000291.1:0-4841 GCA_044231405.1 Cypionkella sp.
TTGTAGGCGTCAAAGGTGACAGAGGCCACATCGCTGACATTCAGCGTGTCATTGTCGGTGCCGACCGTGACGTTTTCAAAACCGTCGGCATAATCGCCCGCGCCGCCATAGATCAGGTCGGCGTCGTCTTCGCCCAGCAAGGTGTCGGCCCCGGCACCGCCATAAAGCGTGTCGTTGCCATCGGCCCCGTGGACGGTGTCATTGCCATCGTCGCCGTAAACCACGTCGTCCTGACCAGAGCCGGTGACGTTGTCATCGCCCGCGCCGCCGTAAACCACGTCATTGCCGTAGCCGCCGTAAGCCTCGTCATTGCCGTCGCCCGCAAAGACCTGATCTTCGCCCAGGCCGCCATAGGTGCTGTCATCGCCGAGGCCGCCGTAGACAAGGTCATTGCCCGCGTCGCCCCGGATGAAGTCGTTGCCTTCACCTGCGACCACGGTGTCATCGCCCGCATCGCCCTGCATGTAATCATTGCCGATGCCGCCCTCGAGGCTGTCATTGCCATCGCCGCCGTAGAGGTAGTCATTGCCCGACAGGCCGTTGACCGTGTCATCGCCGGTGCCTGCATAAACCTCGTCGTCATTCGATCCCGGGTTGGACAGGATGGCGTCGTTGTTGTCGATCACATCGCCGTTGCCATCGACATAGCCCGCGCCGATGCTGTCATTGCCAGCGGTGCCAAAGATGATGCCATCGGGATTGCCGCCGTTCAGCACCAGCGTTTCGATCTGAGAGAAGTTCAGCGTCGAACCATCGGTGAAGGTGACCGTGCCCGCCTCATTGTTGCCGCCGCCATAGGTCAGGCCCACCACATTGGTCGCATACAGGGTGTCGTTGTCGGTGCCGCCCGGGGTTGTCGCCTCGCCGCCGACAACCGTGTCGCCACCGCCGCCATGGATGGTATCGGCGTCCGCGCCGCCAAAGATCAGGTCATTGCCCGCGCCACCTGTCAGCAGATCATTGCCCGACCCGCCGTCAATCTCGTCATTGCCCGACCCGCCGGCGACTGTGTCGGCACCGCCGTTGGTGTGAATGTACTGATTTGTGGCCGTGGACCCGGCATTGATGTTGTCGGAAAAATCCGTGCCCGAAATGCCTTCGATCTCCGAGAAGATGCCGCTGGAAGCCACATCGGCTGGGGCAGCCGCGCGGAAGGTATAGGTGCCGGACTCGTTGCCTGTGAAGGTGACGTTGACGCCATCGGTGGTGGTGAAATTACCAAAGCCGATGATGTCAAGATCGGACCCACCTTCGCCACCGACCAAGGTGTCGGTGTCATGGTCATCCGTGACCATGATCCAGTCTTCGCCGTCGCCGCCATAAAGCGTGTCGGCCCCGATGCCGCCCGAGAGGGAATCGTTGCCGGTGCCGGCGAAAACGATGTCGTTATCGCTGCCGGTGATGATGTAATCGTTGCCACCGTCGCCGAAGACGGTGTCATTGCCCGCAGAATCCGCGTTGAAGGTGCCAAAGCTGTCGTTGCCGGACCCCAGCGTGACCCTGTCATCGCCGGCACCGCCAAAGACGGTGTCATCGCCCGAGTCGGCGTCGATGATGTCATTGCCTGCGCCTGCGGTGACGCTGTCATTGCCCGCGCCCGCATAGATCACGTCGGCGTTGCCGGTGGTGCCCTGCACGCCGGTGGCGTCATTGTTGTCCACCTTGTCGCCATCAGGGTCGCCCAGATAGGCTGTGTCGATGACATCCGCGCCGCTGGTGCCCGAAACGATGCCGTCTGTCGTCACACCGCTGGTGGTGTTGATATGGATATAGCCGATGTCGGTCTGGGTGCCGTCCGTCACGGTGTAAGACAGGTTTTCCAGCCCCAGCACCCCGTTGGCAAACACCGTCACGGTGCCGTCGGCGTTCAGCCGCACCTGCTGGCCCGAGGTCAATGTCACCGTCTGACCGGCGATCACATTGGTGCCGTTGATCTGGGTGATGGTCAGGTTCGCGCCATCGGTCTGGGTGTCGTTGGCCAGAATGTCAAAGTTTCGGGTGCTGTTGGCGACCACGTTCACCGTGTCATCCATCGCCAGCGTGACCGTCTGAACCGAATCCGCCATGATCAGCAGGTTGCTGTCATAAATCGCGTCTCCACCATCGGCGATACCGATCTTGATGGTGTTGGGCTGCCCTTTAAGCACAGCCGCCTTGAGCGACAGAGTATAGGTCAGACCATCCATTTCGGTGTTGAACTGATCGGCAGTGTTGTCGCGGTACAGGTTTTCATTCTTGCCGCCGTTGACCTCGTCAATGGCGACATTGCCCGCCACGGTGATCGACACCGGCACGAAAGTTCCGTTGACCCAGACACCAAAAGCATCGTTCACGCCGCCCGAGACATATTCAGGATACTCTTCCGACGTAAAGACGAACTGCATCGTCAGGTAATCGCCATCCGGCGTGAAGGTCGCGGTCAGGATTGCGCCATCAAACGTGCCCATCCCGGCCACGGCATTCAGTTGCACATCACCGTTGATGCCACCCAAGACGTCACTGCCCGCGCCAGTCGAAGTGTTGGTGTTGGTGTCACCGACAAAGCTGCTCGGATTGGTGAACACCGTCGTGCTGCCAGTGGACAGGATCACGCCGGTATCGGTCAGCGACACCCCCGGCATGGAGGTCAATGCGCCCGAATAGATGCCCGAAGACGCGGCATCGCCCGAATAGCTTGCGGTGCTGACCGTGATCCCCGGCCCGAAGATGGCATTTGCCATATCCATCGCGGTGGCGGCAGTGTTGATGTTCAACTCGGTTGCAATGGCCATGATGGTTACTCTTTCACAAAAGCAAAATTGGCGGCGGTGGAGCGCGATTCGCAGGCAAGACAACGAGGGGCAGCAACGGGGAAAACACTGCCGGGTCTGTGCCTGTTAAATTGTTGAATTAATGATATTTTATTAACAAAGTACTTTTCCACACACGCACCTTTTATGTCCAAAGTCAGACCCATCCTGCGACAGGGACTGACCGGCTGAAGGTCAGTGGTACCCAAAGAACCCGGTCAAACCGGGGCGCACTTGGACATGAAGCGTGCGTTTTGACGGCAAGATTGTGGCAAAGCGGCCAAACACGCCGGGCCGGATCAGCCCGTGATTGTTTCCGAGGTCTGAAGCCAAACCCTTAAAATTTGGAGAGTTTCATTCGCACGGCCAGTGATCACCTTTTGCGTGCTTCACCTTCCGGTTTGCGCGCCTGTGCCGCGCCCAACCTTCCATCCGGCGCAGATTTGCCACAATCGCCAAAGAAAAAGGGGCCCCTCGCAAGGCCCCTTTTCTGTCCAGACCACGGAAAACCGAAGGTCTGAGCTGCATAACCGTGAATTATCTTGCCAACAGCATGGCCTCGTGACGCTTGAGAGTGCGGCGGGCGGCTTGATAGCCTTCCAAACCGACCTCCGTCTTCAAATCGGGGAACAACTCAAAGATCTCATTGCGTTGCGCGTTGCCCATGCCCTTCAGCGTGTAATCGCCGGGCTGGAAGCTTTCGGTCCAAGCCCCGTTTGACAGCACAACCTCATGGCGGTCAAACATGAAGTGAATGTAGGTGGTGCCAACACTGTCAACCTCGATGACCCCCTTGGCCGCGACCAGATGTTTGGCCGCCACCAACACTTCGTGCTCGTCAAAATACAGCGCGGTGCGGTCGTTGGCGACCAGCAGGCGGTGGTTTGGCGACACCAACATGTCACGCTCTGGCAAACCGTTGCCAAGGCTGCCCTGCTGGATCAACACCGGCTTGAGATGCGGGTTGTTGAACAGCTCGCGGTAGCCCATCGCTTTGGCGCCAACCCAGCGGATTTCCTGAATGCCGTTGTCGCGGGTGATGATGCGATCACCCGCCTTCAGATCTTCGACCAGAACCTCACCCTTTGGCGTCGCAATCAGCGTGCCGGGGGTAAAGCAGGGGATGACATTTTCGATGTTGGTAAAGGTCAGCGTGCCGGTGACATTGCCCGCCCCGTCCAGGAAATTGACCACACCATTTTCGGGATTGTCCGAAGCATAGTTGATGCGGTGCGGACCGACCCCACGCAGATCGAGCGTATCAAAGTCGTCGCCCCCCTCGTTGCCGTTGATCACATCGCCCAGACCGTCGGTCGGGGTGCCGATCAGGAAGGTGTCACGGTCATTGCCGCCCGACAGCGTGTCAGCCCCCTGCCCGCCGACAATGGTGTCGTTGCCGGTGTTGCCGGTGATGACGTCCTCGTCGATGCCGCCGTCGATGTAGTCATTGTCCTGACCGCCGTCGATGGTGTCGTTGTCGTCCAAGCCGTAGATGGTGTCGTTGCCAAGACCGCCACGAATGGAGTCATTGCCGTTGCCGGGGCGCAAATCGCCCAGATCGTCGCGGATGTTGACCGCATCCGGCACGCCGGGGCCATAACCGCCGTAGATCAGATCCTCATCCCAGCCGCCGTCGATGACATCCGCGCCTTCGCCACCGATGATGGTGTCGTTGCCCTGATTGCCCCAGATGGTGTCGTTGTCAAAGCCGCCGTCCACGCTGTCATTGCCGTAGCCAGCGGTGATCAGATCGGCATCATCGCCGGTGCGGATGGTGTCATCGCCCGAACCACCCTGAACGGTGTCGCGGTCATCGTTGGGGTTGGCGTCAGACGGGTAGAGCCCGGGGTAGCCCTGATCAGGCAGCGGCAGCGGGCCGCCGCCCGAGGTGTCGATCAGATCATTGCCGGTGCCGCCACGCGCATCGTCATTGCCATCGCCGCCCTGCAGAACATCGTTGCCGTTTTGCCCGTACAGCGTGTCATCGCCATCGTCCCCGATCAGCGAATCATCGCCTCCGCGACCGACAAGGATGTCGTCGCCGGTGCCGCC
>JBIHZO010000293.1:0-4800 GCA_044231405.1 Cypionkella sp.
AAGACAAAAGCGATGCCCAGCAGAACCGCCGCTTTCAGCAGCATCAGTCCAAGGGTCAGCGACAGCACGGTCAAAGGTTCGCGGGCCAACATGGCAAAGTTGATGCCCACGCCCACGGTCATGAAAAACAGACCCAGCAACAGGCCCTTGAACGGCTTCAGATCGGCTTCCAACTGGTGCCGAAACTCCGAGTTGGCCAGAACCACACCCGCCACAAAGGTCCCCAAAGCCGGGGACAGGCCCACCAGCATCATCAGAAACGCGATGCCCAGAACCATGAGCAGGCTGATGAAGGTCGACATCTCGGGCAGTTTGGCGGCGTGGACAAAGCGGAAAATCGGGCGGCTCAGGTAATGGCCCGCCAAGACGATGGCGGCCACAATCGCCAATGTCAGCAGGCCCGCACCCCACCCCGGCAGTGATTGCACAAGGGTGATCAAGGGTTCGGCCGCGCCCTCAACCTCTGCCGTCGCATCGACGTTGATCACGCCAAACAGGGCCGCATTTGGCCCCTGGATGGGCGGCAGGGCCAGGATCGGGATCACCGCCAGCATCGGAATGACGGCAATATCCTGCGTCAACAGCACCGAGAAGGCTGATCGTCCGCCCGGCGTCCGCATCAGGTTCTTCTCGGTCAGGGTTTGCAACACGATGGCTGTGGACGACAGCGAACACAGCATGCCAACTGTCAAGGCCACCGTGCCCGGATTGCCAAACCAAAGCAGGAACAAGGTCACCAGCAGCGTGGTGATCACCACCTGCGCCCCACCCATCCCCAACAGCTTGTGCCGCATCCCCCACAACACGGCGGGTTCCAGTTCCAGCCCGATCAGAAACAGCATCAGCACCACGCCAAACTCGGCAAAATGCTGCAAGTCGGCGGTTTCAGCACCCGCGATGCCGAAAATCGGCCCCATCAAGATGCCCGCAGCGAGGTATCCCAGCACGGATCCCAACCCCAGACGCACCGCCAAAGGCACCACCAGAACGGCGGCACCAAGGTAGATCGAGGCTTGCAGCAGAAAACTTTCCATGGCGGCCCTTCAGGTCGGCAAAGGCGCGTCGGCCTTGAATTGGTCCATCACAATCTGGCTTTGTACCCGTGCCACCGCCGGATGCGGCAACAGCAATTGGTGGATCACCCGGTTCAGATCGGGCAGATCGGCACACCAGACCCGCAACAGATAGTCGGCCTCTCCGGTCAGGGTCCAGGCAGAGACGATCTCGGGGCAGGTGGCGACCAGACTGCTGAAACTGCGCGCGGCCTCGGGGGCATGGGTGGCCATTTGAACCTGAACAAAGGCCTGCACCGTCAGCCCCACCTTGCCCGGGCACAGACGCGCGGCGTAGCCGGTGACAAAGCCTTCGACCTCCAGCCGTTGGCGGCGACGCGCAGCCTGACTGGGCGACAGGTGCAAACGATCGCCCAATTCCTGAGCGGTCAACATGGCATCAGCCTGAATCTCGGCCAGCAGGCGTTGGTCGGTGGCATCAAGCATGCGGGTTTCTCGCACAGATCAGGGGTTCAGTGCGATAATCGCGCGCAAATATAGCTGCGGCAACCCATATTCGCGCAATTTACGTGTCACATATGCGTTATTCTGACGTCGATCCTAAAGATAAGGCCTGCCATGGGACCGTTTCCGCATTCCGCTGCCAAAGCCGTGATTTCCGCCCTCAACCCCGCCGGGACGGACGGGTTCGAGTTTGTCGAATTCGCGCATCCGCAGCCCGATGATCTGCGCGCGCTGTTCACGCGGATGGGCTATACACTGACCGCCCAACACAAGACCCGTAACGTGCAGTTGTGGCAGCAGGGCGACATCACCTATGTGCTGAACGATGACCCGGACAGCCATGCAAGCCGTTTTGCCGAGACACACGGGCCTTGCGCGGCCTCCATGGGATGGCGGGTGGTCAATGCCGCGCATGCCTTTGCGCATGCGGTGGCGATGGGGGCCACACCCCATACCGGAGCAAAAACACTGCAGGTTCCGGTGATCGTGGGGATCGGCGGGTCGCTGATCTACTTCGTCGATCAGTATGGCGCGGCCAATCCCTACAATGACTTCGATTGGCTGGCACCTGCGAAACCTGCGGGCGTGGGGTTTCACTATCTCGACCATCTGACCCACAATGTTCACAAGGGCAATATGGACCTGTGGTTTGACTTCTACGGCAAGATATTTGGCTTCAAACAGATCAGGTTCTTCGACATCGAAGGCAAGCACTCGGGTCTGTTCAGCCGCGCCCTAACCTCGCCCTGCGGCCGCATCCGCATTCCGATCAACGAGGATCGCGGCGAATCCGGCCAGATTGTCGAATATCTGAAACGCTACAACGGTGAGGGAATTCAGCACATCGCGGTCGGCACGGATGACATCTACGCGGCCACCGACGAGATCGCATCGCGCGGGCTGCGGTTCATGCCAAAGCCACCGATGGCCTATTATGAGGCGTCAAAGACCCGCGTTGTCGGGCATGATGAGCCGTTGGAGGCGATGGCGCGCCACGGCATCCTGATCGACGGCGAGGGTGTGGTGGATGGCGGCGAAACCCGTATCCTGTTGCAAATATTTTCAAAAACCGTGATCGGGCCGATCTTCTTTGAATTCATTCAGCGCAAGGGTGACGATGGATTCGGTGAGGGCAATTTCCGCGCTCTGTTCGAAAGCATCGAACAGGATCAGATCGACCGCGGTGTGCTGAAGGCCAGTTGATCAGCTCTTCGGCATCGCCAGTGTCATCATCTTGCCGCCCTTTTTGTAGCGCACTTCGCTGCTGGTGATGGCCGCGATCTGGCCGCCGTCGATCTTGTCGCCGACCTTGACCTTCTTGAAGCGGCCATTGGCTTGGCGGATTAGGGCGTGGCGATTGCTGTCGGTGCCGTAGACGCCGATCAGGTTGACCTTGGACAGGTTGATGGCGTTCTTGAACGTCGCTTGTTTGGCGACCGAGGCGCGCGTCGGGATGGACGGCGCGGCAGAGGCGACCTCTGGCTCATTGTCCGCTTCGGGGGCTGCATCTTTTTTCGGGGCTTTTTCAAGGACCTCCGGCTCCGGTTCCGGGGCACGGATGGCGGCGGCAACGGCGGCCTCTACCGATTCGCTCAGATCACGCGGGCGGGCCTCGGGTTTGCGGCTGATGGCGACGGCCATCTTGCTGCGCAGGCCGTCCGGGGCCACGACAACCTCTGGCTGCGTGGCCAAGGAGGCGCTGGCTGATGCCTGACGCGCTTCCTCGCCAGCGGCCAGAACGGTGGTCGGGCGGGCTTGCGGGCGCAGGCCGGCCAAGCGGCTGTCAACAGCCGGGGCCAAAGCCCCCTGATCGGCGGGGGCTTCCGCCGGAACCAAGCCTTCGGGGCGGGGCTGCGACCGTTTGCCCTGCAGGGCCGGGTTCACCGGCAGTGGCGCGTCGGCCGCGGGCGCTGCTGTGCCCAAAGCGGCGGCGGCGGCCACTTCGGCGGGGCGCTGTTCGGGCACGCGCGGCGGCTTGCCCGCAATAAGCAGAACGCCCTCGGGAGTGATGATCCCCTCGGGCGTTGGGCGGATCAGACCATCCGCGTCGAACTGATAGACGGTGCCAAAGGGCGGCGGCGCAGGTTGCGCCGAAGGCAGCGGATCACCCCGCGCATCGGCTTCGGGCAGGGCCAGCGCATCGGGCGCGTTCGGTGGCGCGTCCATCGTGGCCAGCAGAATCTCATCCTGCGGCGCGGCCAATGGGGCGTTTTCCACCGTCACTGCCAAATCAGCAGCGGTCTGCGGGCCGGGTTCCAATGCAGGGTCGGCTACAGGCTCACCCAGTTGTGCGGCGGTATTGGCGGCGGCCAATTCTGCTGGGTCTTGCAGGTCCGCCAGCATCTCATCGTCTGGCGCAGGTGTTTCGGCATTCATCACCGCCGTTTCAACCGCAGGATCGGACCCCTGCCAGAAGGCCAGTGAATAGGACGACCACGCCGCCACCAAGGCCAGACACAGCAGCAAGATCACCGTCATGATTAGCCCAAGGTGACGCGGTTTGCCACGCAAGGGCGCTGGTTTTCCCCCGAGCCCAATGCCGGGCCGGGGGGGAGTTGCCTGAGTTGGGGCCGGCTTCGGTGCGATCTGCACTGCAGCCTGGACGGTGGGCCTCGCTTTTTTACCTCCCGCAACCGTCGGTGAGGTGACCAAAGCGCCCAAACCGCGCAAGGCTTTGCCCGCGACGTTTGGTTTGGCCGCAATGCTGGGGCGGGGCTGGGCGGAGGCAGGTCGCGCGAGCACCGGCCGCTCTGCCGCACCAACAACCTGCGGCAGCGGCTTGGCGATGGAAGGGCGTGGAACCGCACTTTTCGCTGCGCCCAAGGCAGGTGATTTGCCCCGCAGTGCATCATCCGCAGCGCGACGGCTGGAGAAGGCCACCATTGCCGAGGCCGAGGGCGCTGGCGGCAACTCATCATCAATAGCCGGATCCGTCACCCGCGCCATGGCTGGCTGGACCGGCGGGGTTATGACCTCGGGCTCCTCTTCGGCCACGTCCAAAGCCATCGGGGCTTCGTCGGCCTCACTCACCTGCGCCGGGGCAATCAAAGCCGGCTCGGCCAAAGCCACGTCAAGGGCAGTGTCATCCAGCCGCAGCCGAGTGTCCGGTTGAGAGAAGGATGGCTCCTCTTGCGGAATAAACTCAGGCACGGCGGGGTATTCGGGTCCCGGCAGATACTCAGGTTCCGGCAGATACTCTGGTTCCGGCACATATTCCGGTTCGGGTGGCGGAATTTCTTTTGGAACTGGCACAGGTTCCGGCACAATCTCGGGCGGTGGCACG
>JBIHZO010000294.1:0-4799 GCA_044231405.1 Cypionkella sp.
GCGCGGCCCGGGTTGCGGTTGCTGATGGTGTCCACGACGGGCGAAGAGTTTGCCTATTATGAACTGGATGCGGCTCTGATCCCGCAGAAACTGGCTTTGCCAGAGGCGTTGCGGGCAACGGTAGGGCTGATTGACGACAATTGCGAGCCGTCGCTGTGCACCGTGTTGTTCATGGGCGGTGCGGGGGGGTCTTTGCGGGCGGGGGTGACGCGGAACCCGGTGCGGCTGACACGGTCGGTGCAGGGCGGCGAGACGGTTCTGACTTCGGGCGGGGCGGCGTGTTACGTCTGGCCGGGGGGTGGGATCACGTTCATGGTCGACGTGACCCGGCTGCCGAAGGGGGCCTTTGGCTATGTGCCGACACCGGCATTGGTCGCGCCGTTGGAATTCACGCTGCCGCGCGAGGCCTATCTGGCGATGGGCGGGCATGAGGCCTCGATCAAGTCGCTGGATCAGGTGATGTTGGAGGGCGGGGAATATACGGTGGCGGCGCGGCTGGAGGGTTGGGCATGAGCGGCTGTTGGGGTGATCCGATGGAGCGGCTGCGCCGCAAGGCTTTTGAGCGCTTGCGCGCGGGCTGCCTCCGGCCAGCCGAAATCCCAGGATTTCGGCTTGGATATTTTTGCCAAGATGAAATGCCATGAGCGCGCAAGCGGCATGGCTGCCGGATGGGCGGTTGCATTTGCAGCAGGGGCCGATTGATCTGATCTGTCAGGTTTGGGGGGATGAGGTGGCGGCTTATGCGCGGGCCATTGCGCGGTTTGAGGGGTTGCTGACGGAGCTGGTGGCCGAGTTGCCTTCGTTGCGGGGGGTGGATGCAGATGTGCGGGGGCCGGTTGCGCGGGTGATGGCGGCGGCGGTTTTGCCTTATCGGCCCCTGTTCATCACGCCGATGGCGGCGGTGGCCGGGGCGGTGGCCGAGACGGTGCTGGCGGCGATGGTGGGGCCCGGCGTTGCGCGGGGGTATGTCAACAATGGTGGGGACATTGCGCTGTATCTGACGCCGGGAACCGCGTTGCGCTGTGCGGTGGCGGGGACGGGGGCCGTGGTGGATCTGGGATATGACGATCCGGTCCGGGGGATTGCCACCAGTGGGTGGCGGGGGCGGAGTTGGTCGTTGGGGATTGCGGATTGTGTCACTGTTCTGGCCAAAACCGCCAGCCGGGCCGATGCTGCGGCAACGATGATTACCAATGCCGTGGATTTGCCCGGCCATCCGGGGATTGTGCGGCGGCCTGCCGTTGACCTGCAGGCCGACAGCGATCTGGGCGGGCGGATGGTGACGGTGGGCGTTGCCGGGCTGACCGCTGTGGAGGTTGATCAGGCGCTGGGCCACGGCATGGTTGCGGCGGCGGACTACCGGGCGCGGGGGTTGATAGACTCGGCCGCGCTTTTCTTGCACCCTGAGGTGCGCACCCTTGGAACCATTGCCCTGAAGGAGCCTGAACTTGTCTGATTTTCCCGTTCGCCGCATCAGTCTGTTGATCGAAGATATTCTGCATGAAGGCGGGCCTGCGCCTGCGCTGCCCTATCGCCGGGGCGCGATCATGGCGGTGGTGCGCAACCCGTTTGCAGGCGGCTACGTTGCGGATTTGCAGGGCGCGATGGAGGATCTGAAGCCTTTGGGCCTGATGCTGACAGACCGCTTGATCGCGGCTTTGGGCGGGCGGGATGACATCGACGCCTATGGCAAGGGCGCGATGGTGGGCGAGGGGGGCGAGTCCGAGCATGGGTCATTATGGCATGTGCCGGGGGGCTATGCGATGCGTGAGCGGTTGGGCGAAAGCCGGGCGATTGTGCCTTCGGCGATGAAGGTTGCAGGGATGGGCGGTTCTCTGGACATTCCGCTGGGCCATATCAACGCGGCCTATGTGCGCAGTCATTTTGACGCGATCACGGTGTCTGTGCCGGACGGGCCAAGGGCGGGCGAGATTGTGTTCGTGCTGGCGATGGCCAAGGGCGGGCGGGTGCATTCCCGGATGGGCGGGCTTGAGGTGCATCAGGTCAAGGGAGAGGACGGGCTGCGCTGATGAAACTGTGGGCGTCAGGGTTTGCGTTGGTGCCGGGGGCGGCGTTTGCCTGCGCCCTGCCACCATCGGTGATCCTGACCTTGCCGACGGGGCTGTATATCGCAGGCGCGGCGGTGACGGTGGCGCTGACGGCGCTGTTGGGGGCCGCGTCGGGGCGATTGCCGGGGTTTGCGCCGCGCTTGGCTTATGAGGGGCCGGGGCGGTTTCCGTTTGCGGTGACGTCTTATCTGGCGTTTCTGGCGTTTCTGGGCCTGCTGCTGATCGGGTTCTTCGGGGCGACGGACCCGATGCACAATCTGCTGACGCTGGTGTTCTGGACCGGGGTCTGGATTGCCTTGCCGCTGGCCTCGATGATTTTCGGCAACCTTTGGGTGGGAATTTCGCCGTGGCTGGCGATGGTGCGGATTGCGCGGGTGCTGCTGGGGTGGCGCGGGTCGGTGGGGCTGTCGCGGTTCGGACATTGGCCTGCTGTGGCGGGGCTGTTCGGGTTCAGCTGGTTTCAGATTGTCTCGATGGCGCCGGATGATCCACGAATTCTGGCATTCGCGGCGGCGATCTATTGGGCGGCGATCTTTGTCGCAGCGGTGGCGGAGGGTGAAGAGTGGCTGGAGCAGGGAGAGTTTCTGACCGTGTTTTTCGCCATGATCGCGCGGATTGCGCCGTTTTGGCGAGAGCGGGGCGACGGGGTCCGCGCCTATATCGGGCTGCCGGGGGCGCAGGTTTTGCGGATGCCAGCGCTGAGTGTTTCGCAGGCGGCGTTTGTCACACTGGCGCTGGCCAGCCTGACCTTTGACGGCTTGTCGGAGACGTTTTTCTGGCTGGGCCTAATCGGGGAGAATCCGCTGGAGTTCACCGGGCGGTCGGCGGTTCAGGGCGTGAACACGGCGGGGCTGCTGGGGGTCTGGGGGCTGACCGTGGCTGCAATTCTGGGCGTGCTGGCGTTGGGGCGGCGGTTGGGCGGCGGGTTTGCGGTCGGCCCGGTGATGCTGTCGTTTCTGGCCATCGCTGCGGGCTATCACGCGGCGCATTATCTGGTGACGCTGCTGACGGCGGGCCAATACACGCTTTCGGCGCTGAACGACCCGCTGTTTCGTGGCGATGCACTGCTGGGGTTGGAGCCCTTTTTTGTGTCTTATGGCTTTCTCAGTCTGGGGGGCGTGATGGTGTCAATCTACGCCGCGCAGTTTGCTGCGGTCTTGGGCGCGCATGTTCTGGCCGTGGTGCTGTCGGTACGGCTGGCAGGGCCGGTGCGGGCAGTGGCGCATCTGCCTTTGACAGGGTTGATGGTGGGTTACACGGTGCTGGGCCTGTGGCTTTTGTCGACAGCGCGGGGGGCCTAGCGTGGGAATTTCGGTAGACTTGTTGGGGCCTTGAAGACAGACTTAACCCAAGAGGCGCGGACAGACCGCGCCCGGCAACAGTGGAGATGGACGATGAAAAGCAAGGGATTGATTGGACTTTCGCCCACGCGGCGTTCGGTTCTGATGGGGGCGGGCGCGGGGCTGATTTCGGCTTCGGCGTTTCCGGGGGTGACTTGGGGGCAGTCATCTGCGCCGATCAAGCTGGGGTTTCAGCTGCACCGCACCGGGATTGGCGCGGCCTATGGCCATTGGTACGAACGCACCGCGCAGGCGGCGTTGAAGGCGGTGAATGACGCAGGCGGCATCAATGGCCGCCCGGTCGAGATTGTGTTCGAGGATGACGGCACAGACCCGGCCCGCGGGGCCGAGGTGGTGGACAAACTGGCCAGCCAGCACGGCGCGGATGTGATCTTTGGGCCGCTGTTCAGCCATGTGGTGATTGGGTCGGCCCCGCGTGCCGGCGAGTTGAAGGTGCCCTATCTGGTCTGCTCCGAAGGGTATCACGTGGCCTCTGGCATGCTCAACCGCTGGACCATGCAGCCGGGGATCACGGATGTGCGGGCGCAGGTGTCGTCGATGGCACCTTGGGTGATGCAGAACCTTGGCAAGAAGGTGACGATGGTGTTCCCGGATTATGCCTTTGGCTATGACCACCGCGATTTCTTCACCGAGGCGGTGAAGGCGCAAGGCGGCGAGGTGATTGCGCAGATTGCTATTCCACCAACAGAAACCACATTCACCCGCTATCTGCCGCAGATCCCGGCCGAAACCGAGGTGCTGTATCACGTCATGGTCGGCCCGGCGGTTCTGACCTTTGTCAAAGAGTTGGGCGAGTTTTATGGCACCGGCGCGCGGCCGCAGATTTTCGGGTTCATCGACTCGCTTGAGGCTGTGGACACTTCTTCGCCGGGACTGGAATTCCTGGAGGGCACCCATTTCTGGGAGGCGCACAACCGGGTGAAGCAGGCCAATGCGTCCGAGGCCGAGGTGGCCTATCGCGCCGCTGTTGGGGTGGATGACAACGGCGCTTCGGTGTCCGATCCGGCCGATGTTTCAACTTATTCGCACATGTTTTCGGTCTGGGAGACGTTGTTTGTGATCAAGAAGGGTATGGAGGCTTCGGGCTATCAAGGCCCGGCGGATCGGCAGAAGTTTGTCGAAGCGGTGGAGGCGATGACCGATTTTGCCGAGGGCGCGGACCATGTGCAAGGCGCGAAAAAGTTCAACGGCAAGACCCATCAGGTCTTTGGCCATCAGAACATCTCGAAGGTTGAAGGCGGGAAGATGATGCGGGTGCACCGTACGGCGATCGAGGATGGCATGTACCCGGACGCGGTGGATTACTCCACCATGTCGTTCTGAAAGGGCGGGCGGGGGCTGCGACCCCTGCCCCTGTTGCATGGCTTTT
>JBIHZO010000026.1:0-14940 GCA_044231405.1 Cypionkella sp.
GGGCGGACAGGGTGATTTTGGCCGTCCATTCCTTTACGCCTTGCCTGAAAGGCCGCGCGCCGCGTCCTTGGCATGTGGGAGTGCTTTACAGCCATCTGGACGAGCGATTGTCTCGCCCTTTGATCGCACGCCTGCAGGATGAAACTGATCTGTGCATTGGTGACAATGAACCCTACGCGGGCCACTTGCCCGGCGATGCGATTGATCGGCACGCCTTGCAAAAGGGTCGGCTGAACACCTTGATTGAATTGCGAAATGATCTGATCAGCACTGAAATACAGCAGGCGCAGTGGGCTGCCCGACTTGCCCCGATTCTGCAAAAGGTCTTGGCCGGACTGGTCCATTGATGCGGATTTGGTGACGATCTGTGCAGAGATTGGCGATTGTGTCCGCGATATGGCGATTTTTGGGCATTGATTGACAGCTCCCTTTTCGGTGGGTCACATCACCTGAAATCGGCCAGCCCAAGGTGTAAAGAATTGGACTTCTTATTGTTGCTTGCACTGCCTGTGCTGGCTTTGCTTTTCGGAGGAATGGGCGATGACGCCGAGTCCGAGGGCGAAAAGCAGGTGGGCGGAACTGAAGACGATGACCTCGTTGGCGGTGCCGGGGCGGATGAAATTTCCGGCTTGGCAGGTCGCGATTCGTTGTCTGGCGCTGCAGGGGACGACACGGTTTACGGTGGTCACGGAGCTGATTTCGTCGATGGTGGCGCGGGCGATGACCTTGCCGTTGGCGGCAGTGGCAACGATTTTGTCTTGGGGTTCACTGGGGATGACACCTTGGAAGGCGGCGTCGGCTACGACATTGTGCTGGGCGAAGAAGGCAACGACCTGATCAAACTTGGCTGGGGCAATGACACCAACTGGGTGGACGACGATGTGTCGGCCTATGGCTTTGAACACGGCCAATTGGGCGATGACTCGGTCTATGGCGGCGCCGGCAATGACAGCATCTGGGATTATGCCGGCACAAACGTGCTGGATGGCGGCGATGGCGACGACGTTGTGGCGGCAAGCGACAATCAACTGCCTGGCTGGCAAACCGCCGCGATGACGGCGGACGTGCTGACGGGTGGTGCCGGGCATGACACCTTGGTTGGCGATGATGGGGACACCCTGTCCGGTGGCACGGGCCATGACAGGTTTGTGGTCGATATTCGGTTGGCTGATGATAAGCCCGCGATTGTCACCGACTTTGATGGCAACCTTGATCTGCTTGACTTGGCCGTGGATGAAACCCTCGCCGACCCGTTGGATTGGAGGTTCTTGTTCACGACGGATGCGGCGTCCGGGGACGTTTCGCTGGGCTTGGTGAACAAGATCGACGTTTTAAAGATTATAGACTTGGTGGTGCTGCAAAAGCCGATCAATTTTGATGTCTCTAAGGTTCTGCTGCAGCCGGTATAACACCGGACGTTTTCGTGTGTGGGGTGCGCCAGGGGTGGCGTTGTAAATTTGGGAGTGTGCTATGGGACTGTTGTTTGGATTGCCGTTGCTGTTGGCAGGGGGCTTGTTGCTTTCGTTTTTGGGCGGTGGAGATTCGGTGGATGATGACGAAAACATCCCGACCGATGCAGAAAACCTTGAAACCGAAGGCTCGGGTACGCTTGCTGCAACCGAGGTAAAAGACGCCACATCCGGGGATGACATTCTGCACGGTGATCGTGGCGCGAACACCATCAATGGTCTGGCGGGCGATGATGAGATTTACGGCCTGCAGTGCGCGGATTCGCTTTTGGGCGGCCCCGGCGATGACATCATCAGCGGAGGTTATGGCATCGACACGATTTACGGCAACCAGGACGACGACATGATCTACGGCGGTGCCCGTGGTGATTCTATCTTTGGTGGCTTTGGCGATGATACGCTTGAAGGCGGCACGGGTCGCGATGACATCCTGGGCAGCGAGGGCAAAGACCTGATCTACTCTGGCGGTGGCAATGATACCGCAACAGCCGGATCAGAGAATGATCATGTGAACATGGGTTTTGGCGACGACGTTTATGGATCGCTGACCCCGACCAACCCCGACAACTGGAACAATGGCGACGATTACATCTGGGCGGGCGGGGGCAGGGACTTTGTCCTTGATGTCAACGGTCAAGACACCCTGAATGGCAATGGCGGCAATGACACGCTGATCGCGGCCAACTCTGCAGACACGGACATTGGCGCGGATGTGCTGCGGGGCGGGGCTGGCAATGACGATCTTTGGGGCGACAATGGTGACTTTATGAAGGGCGGCCAAGGGGCTGACGACTTCAAGGTGACCTATCTGGAACCCGTCACCGGTGCGGCTGTTTATAAACCCGTTCAGATCGCTGACTTCGATGTCGTTTCGGAACAACTGACCATTGACACCGATATCGCAGGGTCTGATGGCAGCGACCTGACCTTCGCTCTGGCCACTGATGGCACCAGCACCGAAGTGCGTTTGAGTGGTTCGGTGGTGGCGGTTTTGGCCAAAGTTGCGCCAGCCGACTTGGGCGCGGGCAGTGTCGTGGTGGTCGTTCAGGCCGCCTGAACGCCCCTGGAAAACCAGGAAAGGCGCGCAACCCCGGTTGCGCGCCTTTTGCGTTCAGATCGCGGCTTTGCGCATCTCTTCCAGATAGATCTCGCGCAGGCGCGCCACGACTTGGCCCGGCTTGCCGGTGCCAATCGCTGCGCCGTCAATCTCCACCACCGGCATCACAAAGGCGCTGGCCGAAGTGACAAACGCCTCATCCGCCTGTTGCGCCTCGCCGATGGAGAAGCTGCGTTCTACGACCTCCATCTGCGCCTCGGCCGCAAAGCGCAGAACCGCGACGCGGGTGATCCCGTGCAGAATGTCCGACGACAATTGCCGGGTGATGATCTTGTTGCCCTTGATGATATAGGCGTTGTTCGAGGTGCCCTCAGTCACCATGCCGTCCTGAACCAGCCAGCTGTCGTCCACCCCGGCCTTTTTCGCCATCATCTTGGCCATCGAAGGATACAGCAACTGCACCGTCTTGATGTCGCGGCGACCCCAGCGGATGTCATCAACCGAAATCACCTTCCAGCCGGTTTTTGCCTGCGGATTGTCGGCGAGCCCGGGCTTGGCTTGCGTGAACAGCACCAAAGTCGGTTTGGTATCCGCTGGCGGATAAGCGAAATCGCGGTCGCCCGGATTGCCCCGGGTCACTTGCAGATAAATCATGCCATCAGTGATGTCGTTCAGCCGCACCAGTTCACGGTGGATTGCAAGCAATTCATCATCGCTGCACGGCGCTGCCATTTCCAACTCGGCCAAAGAGCGTCCCAGTCGCGCGCAGTGGCCGCCAAAGTCGATCAGCTTGCCCCCCAGCACCGAAGTCACTTCATAAACGCCATCGGCCATCAGAAAACCCCGGTCAAAAATCGACACATGGGCCTCGGCTTCGGGCAGGTAGTCACCGTTCAGATAGACAGTGCGGGTCATGGCTTATCCCCAAAGTTGGGCTGTGGATGGATGCACCCCTGCTTCGTCGTATTGCAACGGGTTATCGCGGTCTTGGGCCAACAAAAGCGGGCCGTCAAGATCACAGAAGGCCGCTCCTTGCGCAACCAGCACCGCTGGAGCCATGGCCAGCGAACTGCCCACCATACAACCGACCATCACCCCGAAGCCCAGACGCCGCGCCTCGTCGCGCGCGCTTAGGGCCTCGGTCAGGCCGCCGGTCTTGTCCAGCTTCAGGTTCACCACGTCATACTTGCCTTTCAAAGCGGCCAAAGACCCGGCATCATGTGCGGATTCGTCGGCGCAAACCGGCAAAGGCCGCGCCATTTCAGCCAGCATATCGTCCGCCCCCTGCGGCAGTGGCTGTTCCACCAAAGCCACGCCCAGCCGGATCAGATGCGGCGCAAGGTCGGTGTAAACCTCGGGCGTCCAACCCTCATTGGCGTCGATGATCAGGGTGGATTTTGGCGCGCCCTGACGAACGGCCTCCAGCCGAGGCATGTCGTCGGGGGTGCCCAGTTTGATTTTCAGAATGGGCCGGTGGGCATGTTTGGTGGCCTCGGCGCGCATCACCTCGGGCGTGTTCAGCGACAATGTGTAAGCCACCGGCTTGGGCATCGGTTCCGGCAGTCCGGCCAACTGCCAAACCCGCAGCCCCGTCCTTTTGGCCGCAAGGTCCCACAGTGCCGCATCCACCGCATTGCGCGCGGCCCCGGCTGGCAAGGCGGTCTGCAAGGCCTCGCGTGTGATGCCCTCGGGCAGGGTGGCAATTTGCGCCGCCACAGACTCCAGACTGTCGCCATAGCGCGGATAAGGCACGCATTCACCCCAACCCGTGACTCCATTCCGCGTCACCCGCACCGTCAGCACATGCGCATGGGTTTTAGACCCGCGAGAGATGGTGAAGGTCTGGGCAAGGGCAAAGGTATCGGGGGTGATGGTGATCATGGCGGCCTCTTTCTGCTGGGCAATAGTTCGGCGAAAACTGCGGTGCTGTCGCGGTCATTCGATCTGCTTGCGGCGATGCGGCAAGATTTGCTGCGCTTGCGAATAGCCCTTGCCGACACGAGCGCAATAATCTAACCAAACCACGACAGTTTGCGAAACATCATTGCGAGGCTTCATGTCGTTCCGTTTGCAACCCGCCCCTCCCGCCCGCCCCAACCGCTGCCAGCTGTTCGGCCCCGGCTCGCGCCCCGCACTGTTTGAGAAGATGGCGGCGTCGCAGGCGGATGTGATCAACCTCGATCTGGAGGATTCAGTGGCCCCATCCGACAAGGATCAGGCCCGCACCAATGTCATTTCTGCGATCAACACGGTGGAGTGGGGCAAGAAAACCCTGTCGGTGCGGATCAACGGCTTGGACACGCCCTATTGGTATCGCGACGTGGTGGATCTTCTGGAACAGGCGGGCGACCGGCTGGATCAGATCATGATCCCAAAGGTTGGCTGCGCGGCGGATGTTTACGCGGTGGACGCGCTGGTCACAGCGGTTGAACGCGCCAAGGGGCGGGCCAAACCGATAAGCTTTGAGGTGATCATCGAATCGGCCGCTGGCATTGCCCATGTCGAAGAGATCGCTGCCAGCAGCCCGCGTTTGCAGGCGATGTCCTTGGGCGCAGCGGATTTCGCGGCCAGCATGGGGATGCAGACGACGGGCATCGGTGGCACGCAAGAAAACTACTACATGCTGCGGGATGGTGTGCGGCATTGGTCAGACCCGTGGCATTGGGCGCAGGTGGCCATTGTAGCTGCTTGCCGAACCCATGGTATCCTGCCTGTCGATGGCCCGTTCGGCGATTTTTCCGATGACGAAGGCTTCCGCGCGCAGGCCCGGCGGTCGGCCACCTTGGGCATGGTTGGCAAATGGGCGATCCATCCCAGGCAAGTGGCGCTGTCGAACGAGGTCTTCACCCCGTCAGAGGCCGCCGTGGCCGAGGCGCGTGAGATTCTGGCCGCGATGGACGCCGCCAAGGCGCGCGGTGAAGGGGCGACAGTGTTCAAAGGGCGGCTGGTCGATATCGCTTCGATCAAACAGGCGGAAGTGATCGTGAAACAGGCAGAGATGATCGCGTCTGCCTAAGCTTACAGCGCTTTAAAGACACTGTTGACTCGCGGGCCGTCCTTGGACAAAAGTGACGTTAGGGAAGCCAGGCTTGCCAGTGAATACCCGCGCGACGAAGGGAGAGGAGGCCCGACGTCGCATCCTCGGGAGGATGCACGCCCCGTGGCCCAGCCACGGGGCGTGCTGTTTCTTGGCCACGTATCACCGTGTTCCCACATCAATGGCAAACTCTCGGTCAGCAAGACGGCCGTCGCGGTGCGCACTGGAGTGGTCAGGTGGCGCTCAAACACCGGCGAAGCGGGCGTGGTTTGGCCATTGCCGGGCAACCCGTTGCGACAAAGCTGGTCATAGAACAATTGCAGCCCGGCATCGGGACCCTGAAACAACATGACAGTATGGCCACCACCGCCGGGCCGTGCGACGCGCCGCCGAAATCGCGCGTGCCATTCCGAAGGCGCGGCCAAGCCCGGCGCAAGGCCCGCTGTGCGCCATTGCTGCCAGTTGGTCGTGAATATGATCCAACACCCCTGACACGGACTTTTCATAATCAGTTGCCGTCTCGGTCCCGTTCTTCACCGGCCAAGCTGTGCCGCGGGCCATCGTTGCAAATCTTGCTCAGTTGCATCTTGGCCGGGCTGCGGCCATATAGAAAGTCGTCCGCTTAGGGAGTGCCTTTATGAACTATCTGGAATTCGAAAAGCCGCTGGCCGAAATTGAAGGCAAGGCAGAAGAATTGCGCGCGATGGCGCGGGGCAATTCCGGGATGGATGTGACGCGTGAGGCCGAGCAGTTGGACCGCAAGGCGGACCAGATGTTGAAGGACATGTACAAAGACCTGACACCTTGGCGGAAATGTCAGGTGGCGCGGCATCCGGATCGCCCGCATTCCAAGGATTACATCGAGACGTTGTTCTCGGACTATACAGCTTTGGCCGGGGATCGCGGCTTTGCTGATGATCACGCCGTGATGGGCGGGTTGGCGCGGTTCAACGACACGCCGGTGGTGGTGATCGGGCACGAGAAGGGCAACGATACCAAGTCGCGGATCGAGCGGAATTTCGGGATGGCGCGGCCGGAGGGCTATCGCAAGGCGGTGCGGTTGATGGATCTGGCCGACCGCTTTCGTCTGCCGGTGATCACGCTGATCGACACCCCCGGTGCCTATCCGGGCAAGGGCGCGGAAGAGCGGGGGCAGGCAGAGGCGATTGCGAGGTCGACGGCGAAATGCTTGCAGATTGGCGTGCCGCTGATCTCGGTCATCATCGGTGAGGGTGGCTCGGGTGGCGCGGTGGCCTTTGCCACGGCGAACCGGATCGCGATGCTGGAACATTCGGTTTACTCGGTGATCTCGCCCGAGGGCTGTGCGTCGATCCTGTGGAAAGATGCCGAGAAAATGCGGGAGGCTGCCGAAGCGTTGCGGCTGACGGCGCAGGATTTGCAGAAGCTGGGCGTGATTGATCGGATCGTGAAGGAACCCATGGGCGGCGCGCAGCGGGGGCGGAAAGAGACGATCGAGGCGGTCGGCAAGGCGATTGAGGTCATGCTGAAGGAACTGTCGGGCAAAAAGCCCGAGGCTTTGGTCAAGGATCGGCGGCAGAAGTTTCTGGACATGGGGGCCAAGGGGCTGGCGGCCTGATGTTGGTCGGTCCCGAGTTGGGACCTTTTTGATTGTGTTTGATATCAATGGGTTGGGGTGAGCGTTTTAATCTGTTGGTAACGTTTGCACTGGCGCACTGGGGGGGCACGCCACCCAAGGTGTTTGCACCTGCAAAGACTTGCCCCGACCCCGGTGGATATTCAGAGACATATGAACGCTGATTCTGGCTGAGTTTTGGCTGTTCACCCCATGCCCAGATGGGCGCGGGTGGCGCGTTCGGTGTCGCAGCTGGCCCCGTCCATCGCGCCGTTGCTGGAGTCTTGCAGCACCGCCCCGGGGGTGGGTTTGATGAAATGGGCGTCATCGCAGACAAAGGCCACCACGACGCCGCCCGAATAGAGCGCGTATTCGCCAGACATCTTGTGACTGATCAGCGGCAGACCGGACAGCGTGTCGATGAGAGGGGCGACGGTGGCGGGCGATGTGGCCATCAGGAAGTGAACCCGGCCTCGCGCATCAGCCGATTGGACGCGGTTTCGACCACGGTTTCCAGTTGCGCCATGAAGGCGTCGCTTGGCAGTCCCGGCGGAATGGCGGGCAGAAATTCGATCACAGCGGTGCCCGGTTTGCGGTAGATGCCGTGGCGTGGCCAGAACACGCCAACGTTGGTGGCGACCGGAATGCAGGGCTGGTCCAGCTGCGCGTACAGCGCAGCGGTGCCTTTTTTGTAGGGCAGGTATTTGCCCGGCGCGGTGCGGGTGCCTTGCGGGTAGATGATCATCTGGCCCGGCCCGGCACTGCCTGCCTGCACGTCGGCCAGCATTTTCTTGATGGCAGAGCCGCGTTTGCCGCGATCAACGGCCACAAAGCCTGCGCGCAAGCCGTGCCAACCCGCCACCGGAATCCACCCGAGTTGCTTTTTCATGATGAAGCGCGGCGCGGGCAGGACCGCGACAAGGATCACAGAATCCAGCATGGATTGATGTTTGGATGCGATCAGGGCGGCGTCAGCGGGAATGGTGCCGCGCACTTCGGTGCGCAGGCCAACCATCACCCGGGCGGTGAAGCGCACCCATCTTGCGTAAAGCTGGATCCAGCGCAGTGACGCGCTGCGGTCAAACAGGGCCAGCGGCGTGTAGGCCAGCATGATCACCACGATGGCCACATACATTTGCACCACGAACAGCAGCGAGCGAAGCCATTGAATTGCATAGCGCATCAGGTGAGTTCCCTTAGTTTGCGAAAGGCGCTGGCGCGGGTGGCAGCGAAGGCCACGAGCGCGGTCAGCGGCGGCAATGTCAGTGGCAGCAGCCAGCCTGCACCTTGGAAGCCCAGCCCGGTGAGGAAGCCGCCTGCGCTGTCGGTCGAGGGCAGCAAGGCCACGCCGATCATGCCCAGCACGGTGCCGACGGCGGCCCCGGTCAGGGCGCGCAAGGTGAAGCGGCGCACAAAGGCGCGGGCGATGTAGCTGTCGCGCGCGCCGACCAGCCGCAGCACCTTGATGACCTGTGCATTGGCGGACAGGGCCGCATTGGCGGCCAAAGTGATCATTGCGGCGGTGGCGGTGGCAATCAGGCCAATGGACAAGAGACCCAGCAGGCGCAGACGCTGTGCGGCCACGGCCAAGGGCCGGCGCCAGCGGGTGTGATCGTCCAGCACCGCCCCGGGTGCCTCGGCGGACAGGCGTTGGCGCAGGCCTTCGGCGTCGTAGCCCGTTGCGTCCTCGGTCAGTTCGATCAGGCGCGGCAGGGGCAAAGCGTCGACGGGCAGGTCGGGTCCGAACCAAGGCTCCAGCAGGGCGCGCTGTTCGTCGTCGGTCATGGCGCGGGCGGTGGCGATGCCGGGCGTGGTGGTCAGCACGTTCAGGATGGCCTGCGTTTGCAGATCAAGCTGATCTTCGGGAGCGGACAGGCGGACGGTGGCGGTGCGCTCCAGCGCGTCTGACCAACGGTCGGCCAGGCGGCCTGCGGCGATGGACAGCGCCAGCGCGAAGACGGCCAGAAAGGCCATGGCGCCGGCGGTGAAGGAGGTCAGCCAAGCGGTGTGGCCTGACGGGGGCACGACGCGGTCAGCATGACGGTCAGGTTTGAGGAGGTAAAGCGGGTTCACAGATCCGCCCCCGCCAGTTGGATGCGGCGTTTCGTGATGCGCAGCACACGGGCGGCCAGTTGCGATTTGGCCTGACGGATCAGATTCAGGTCATGGGTGGCGATCAGCACGGTCTTGCCCATCCGGTTCAACTCGACCAGCAGGGTCAGCAGCCGCAAAGACATTTCCCAATCCAGGTTGCCTGTCGGTTCATCGGCGAGGATGACATCCGGCCCCATGATCACGGCGCGGGCCAATGCAGCGCGCTGACGTTCCCCGCCAGACAAGGATGGCGGCAGGGCGTCGGCAAGATGACCCAAGCCGACCCATCCCAGAAGATCGGTCATGTCGCGCGCCTCGCCATGGCGGCCCGCGACGGTCAGCGGCAGGGTGACGTTGGCGGCCAGCGGCAGATGATCCAGAAACTGGCAGTCCTGATGCACCACACCGATCCGGCGGCGGGTGAGGGCGATGTCGTCGCGCGACAGGCTGCGTACCTCGCGGTTAAACAGGGTGAGGTGGCCTGCGGTGGGCAGCAACTCGGCGTAACACAGTTTCAGGAAGGTGGATTTGCCCGCCCCGGACGGCCCGGTCAGAAAATGGAATGAGCCGGGCGCAAGGCGCAGCGAGATGTCGGACAGCAATTCGCCCCCGCCGTAATTGTAGGCGACATTGTCAAAAGCAATCAACGGGCGGTTTCCTTGCATGTGCAGATCAATTGCGCCACCATCACCCAAGGGCGAGGCGGATTCAATTGCCTGTACCTCAACATTGACGACAAAGGCTTTCAGATCGTTTCTATCATTGCTACAAGTAGGCAAGAATGGTCGTGTGGTGCTGCGACCAACGAAACGGACCGTGATCGAAATGCGTCTTCTTTGCCCGAACTGCGATGCGGAATACGAGGTGGATGCCTCGGTTATCCCCGACAACGGACGTGATGTGCAATGTTCCAATTGCGGCCACGCCTGGTTTCAACTGCCCCCCGAGATTGAAGCCGAGTTAGAGGCCGAAGAGGCGCTTTATGAGGCGCCTGCCCCCGTGCCGCCGCCGGCGATTGTGCCAGAAAAGTTGCCGCGCAGGGGCATTGACGAAAGTGTTCTGGCGGTGTTGCGCGAAGAGGCAGACCGTGAGACCGCCGCGCGCCGGGGGGATGCCCCCCAAGTGATTGAAACGCAAACCGAAATGGGTCTGGCACCGCAACCGAACGCGGTGGCGCGGCGAATTGCCCGCATGAAGGGGGTGGAGGCCGAAATCGCCCCGCCGCCGATAGCACGCCCGCAGACCCGGCGTGAAATGCTTCCCGAGATTGAAGAGATCAATTCTTCCCTGCGTGCCAGCAGCGAAAAGCGGTCTGGCGATGCGGCTGCGGTCGCCGCAACCATGACTGCCGCCAAGAAGAATGGCGGTTTCCGGTCCGGCTTTGTGCTGATGCTGGTTTTGGCGATTGTCCTGGTGACGGTTTATGTGATGGCGCCGCGGATTGCGCAGCAAATTCCGGGGGCTGCGGCTGCGATGGAGACTTATGTCGCCAGCGTCGACCATGCCCGGCTGCTTCTGGACGGGCTGATGAAATCCGCCATTGGCTGGTTGCGCGGTGTTTCGGGCGGGGCCGTCTGATCTGTGCCACCAGGCACCGCGTCGTGCCGGATCAAATCCGGGGCGACGTGGCGGGTTTTGACGGCGCCTAAAACAGGTCCAGCAGCCGTTTCAGATAATCGCGCTCACCTTCCGGGCGAGCTTGCTCGCCCGAGCGTTTGCGGATCTCGTCCAGCAGTTCCTGGGCGCGCCGATACACATCTTCGCCCTGCAACAGGTTCTTGTCCGACCCGATCCGAGAGGATTCACCCGTGTTGCGGCCCAAAGGATCACGGCTGCCATCGCGCTGTTCCTGTCCTTCGGCCTGCCGCTGCCCCGGTTCGCCGTCGCGTTGATTTTCCTGCGCCAGCGCTGCGCCGAAGTCTTTGATGCCTTCGCGCATGGCGTCCATCGCCTCGGCCTGTTTGTCCAGCGCCTCGGGCAGGTTGCCGTCGCGCAGCGCCTGTTCGGCGTCGTCCATGGCGCGGCCTGCGCGGTCAAGCTCTTGCTGGCCCGCGTCGCCCTGTTCGCTGCCCTTGCCGGGCAGTTTGCCGTTCTTGTTCAGGCCTTCCAGACGATCGCGCAAGTCCTGCTGACGTTCGGCCAGCGATTTGCCGTCCTCGCCCTGACCTTGCGGCTCACCTTCGCCGGGCTGTTCGCCCTGATTGCCTTCCTGCCCGTCTTGCAGATCGCGGAACGCATCATCCGACAGCTTTTGTTGATTGCGCAGCGTTTCGCCCAGGTCTTTCATTGCCTGCTGGCCGGGGCCGCCTTTGCCAGTGCCTTCGCCCTGCGTCACCTGCATGTTTTCCATGAACTGGCGCAATTGTTCCATCAGTTCAGCGGCTTCGGCGGTCTTGCCCTCTTCCATCAGCTGTTGCAGCTTGTCCAGCATCTGCTGCAGCTGATCTTGCGACATCTTGATCGACGGCCCGTTTTCAGAGGTTTGCGGATCACCTTTGCGCTGCGATTCCTCGGCCATTTCGCGCATGTAATTGTCCAGCGCGGACCGCATTTCGTCCATCAGTTCCTGAATTTCTTCGGGCGAGGCGCCGCGACGGATGGCCTCGTCCAGACGATCCTGGGCGCGGCGCAGGCGTTCTTGCGCCGACGCCAGATCGCCCTCTTCGACCAGCAGCGCCACCTGCCACAGCTCTTCGGCAATCTCATCGCGGGCGGCGGTGGGCAGGGTGGCGGCCTCGGCCTCCAGCCGTTTCAGGGCAACGCGCAGGCGCAGATAGGCGCGTTCGTTGCGGATGAAGCCCTCGGGCTTGTGGGTGATTGCCTTGAGGATTTGCACGGCGCGCGGGGCATTGGCGCGGTTCCAAAGCAGATCGCGGCGCATCTCGATCAGGGCAGCGGCGAGGGGGTCGAAGAAACGGCGACCCGGCAGAGTGACTTTGATCGGCGCTGCGGTGCCGGTTTGCGCGGCGGCGTCGGTCACCGAATAGGTCAGCGTGACCGGAAGGTTGGAGAAGACATGCTGCGACAGATCGTCGATGAAGGTCGATTTGATCGCGTCGCGCTTGCCTTTGACGGGCAGCGAAAGGTCCAGCGTGACGGGGTCTGTCGCCTCGGGTTCGATCGTCAGGCCAAAGCGGCGGTCCACGGCGGCAAGGTCCAGCGCGATGATGACCTGGCCCTTGGTGACGCCGTAATCGTCGCTTGCGGTGTAGGCCTGTTTGAAGCGCCCATCGGCTTCGCGCCCGATGCTGGCCTCGGGGGTGACGGTGGGGGCTTTGTCGGGGGTGGCGATGATTTTCCAGTCACGCCCACCCCTGCCTTCGATCGACAGGGTGCCGGATTTGGTGATCAGAAAGTCGTGGTTGGGCTGCGACGCGGCGGCAGGATCGGTGCGGCCTGACACCGTTTCGGACAGGATCAACGCGCCCGCCTCGCCGTAAAGGCGGATCTGCAGGCGAGTGCCGGTGGGCAGCGTCAGCGCCTCGGCGGTTTGGTCATTGAGGTAAAGCGTTGGTTTGCCAGTATAAAGCGGCGGTTGCGCCCAACCTTCCCACGCAGGGCCAGCGGCGGCGGCTGCGGCCCCCGGTGCCAGACCCGCGACAGAGGTGATCCGCCACAGCGAGCCGAACACCAGGGCCATCACCAGCGCGGTCAGGGCGACATACCGCAGGGCATAGGGATCGCGCGACGCCAGTTTCAGGTTGGGTTCCACGGCGCGGGCGGCGCTGGCGCGGGCGGCCATGCGGGCGCGGTGGGCCGCCCAGACGGCTTGCGAGGCCGGGTCGTTGGCCCCGATGGCCTGGCTGTCCAGCAGCGCCGCGATGGGTTGGCCGGGCAGGCGGGCATCAAGGCGGACCAAGGCCTCGGTGCGGCTGGGGCGTCGGAACGCGCGCAGACCGTGGGTCGTGGCCCAGATCAGCGCCAGCACGGTTGCGACCATCCCGGCCCATGCGGCCTCCAGCGGCAGGAGGTCTTGCACCCCAAAGGCGGCGGCGGCGATTGCTGCGATGGTGATGGTCCACAACGGCCAGAACGCAAGGGTCAGCCGTTCGGCCCATAGGCCGAGCAGAGTCAGCCGAAGTGGCGTCTCTATCCGTTTCAAGGCGCGGTCTGCTGTGGCGGTCATACCCTCGGCCAGTTCACAACCATGTGGGGATGGTATCGCGGTTCAGGATATCTTCAAAGGTCGGACGGGCGCGAATGACGGCGAATTGATCACCCCGCACCAGCACCTCGGGGATCAGGGGCCGGGTGTTGTATTCCGATGCCATCACCGCGCCATAGGCCCCGGCCGAGCGGAAAGCGACCAGATCGCCCTCGTTCAAGGGCGGCAGCGGGCGGGCCTTGGCAAAGGTGTCGCCGGTTTCACAGACTGGTCCGACCACGTCATAGTTGTGGGGTTCGGTGGCGGGGGCCGGTTCGATCACCGGGTCAATGTCGTGATGGGCGCCGTACATCGACGGGCGCACAAGGTCGTTCATCGCGGCGTCAAGGATCAGGAAATCGCGGGATTGCCCCTCTTTCACATAGATCACCTTGGACACCAGAATGCCTGCGTTGCCGGAAATCAGGCGGCCGGGTTCGATTTCAATCTCGCAGCCCAGATGGCCGACCGTGCGCTTGATCAACGCGCCGTAGTCCATCGGCAGGGGCGGGGCCTCGTTCGAGCGGGTGTAAGGGATGCCCAGACCGCCGCCCAGATCAAGACGGGTGATGGTGTGGCCTTCGGAGCGCAGACGCGTCGTCAGGTCGGCCACCTTCAGATAGGCTTGTTCAAACGGTTCAAGCTCGGTCAACTGGCTGCCGATATGTACGTCGATGCCGATGACCTGCAGGCCGGGCAGGCTTGCTGCCTCGGCATAGACGGCGGAGGCGCGGTCGATCGGAATGCCGAACTTGTTGTCCTTCTTGCCGGTCGCAATTTTCTCATGGGTGCGGGCGTCGACATCGGGGTTCACCCGGATGGTGATGGGCGCAATGACGCCCATCGAACTGGCCACCTCGGACAACGCCCGCATTTCGGGTTCTGATTCGACGTTGAACTGGCGGATGCCGCCCGACAAGGCCAGCCGCATTTCATCGCGCGTCTTGCCCACGCCGGAAAACACAATGCGCGAACCGGGCACGCCTGCGGCGAGCGCGCGGCGGTATTCGCCGCCCGACACCACATCCATGCCTGCGCCCAGATCGCCCAGCAGTTTCAGCACGGCGATGTTTGACAGCGACTTGATCGCAAAGCAGACCAGATGCGGCAGCGGTGACAGCGCTTCGGTGAACAGGTTGTAATGCCGGGTCAGGGTGGCGGCCGAATAGCAATAGAATGGTGTGCCGACCGAAGCGGCTATTTCAGAAAGGGCGACGTCTTCGGCATGCAGTTGGCCGTTGCGATACAGAAAATGGTCCATGCGGCGGCCTTTTTTGACAATGATGCCGAAGCTATAGCAGATGCGAAGGGCGGCGCAATTCGGGCGGACCTGTGGCTGCCCTATTCCGCCGGGGCGCTGGTGAGGCCCATGCTGGCCTCACCCGAAACCGTTACGCCGGGGGAGGGGCGGTCGGGGGTACCATCGGCACCGCAGGCGGTGAGGGTCAGCAGGGTCAGGATCAAGAGCGGCTTCATGGTGGTCCTTCAGTAACGATGTGTCAGCGTAAAGCCTTGGTCTGTCAAACCAGGCGACATGTGGCAGGC
>JBIHZO010000295.1:0-4769 GCA_044231405.1 Cypionkella sp.
GCGTTGAAACTGCGTCTCAAAGGCGCCGCTTACCGTCCCCGCCCAATCCCACCCACCGAAGAGGTGTCCAGATGAGCCTTGCCTTGACCCTGCTGGCGTTGCTGGCCATTCTCGCAATCGCCCCGCGTTACATTGGCTTTCGCAGCCAGCGCCCCGCCCATTTCGCAGGTCAGTCCCCGGCCTTCGATCCGCGCACGCATCTGTCCGGCCCGATCCTGTGCGAGGGCATGATCTGCGGTCCCTTCGGTCGCGTCACCTCGCGTTTTGTCGCGAAAATGGAGGGTGTCTGGGACGGCAATCGCGGCATCCTGCGCGAAGAGTTCCGCTATGACAGCGGCGAAGAACAGCGGCGCGAGTGGCGGCTGACACTTGGCAACGACGGCACCCTGCGCGCCGAGGCGGATGATGTTGTGGGCACCGGAACTGGCCATATCTCTGGTCCGGCGGTGCAGATGCTGTACAATTTGCGCCTGCCGAAATCGTCAGGCGGCCATGTGTTGCAGGTGACCGACTGGATGATACTGGCCGAAAACGGCACCATCCTGAACCGCAGCCAGTTCACCAAATTCGGCATCCCCGTGGCGCAGCTGTTCGCCACCATGCGCCGGGTGAACGCATGAATTTCGCAGGCAAACGCTATTGGTTGGTCGGCGCCAGTGAAGGTCTGGGGCTGGCCCTTGCGCAGCAACTCGCCGCCGCCGGCGCGCTCGTGATCCTGTCCGCCCGCAACGCCGAAACCTTGGCCCGCGCCTGTGACAGCATTGCGGGCGCAACAGCGGTGCCGATGGATGTGGCCGACGCTGCATCGGTGGCGCAAGCTGCGGCACAAGTTGGCGCGGTGGATGGCGTGGTGTTTCTGGCCGGGGTCTATTGGCCGATGACCGCCCAAGCCGTTGACGCCGACCAGCTGACCGCCATGTGCGATGTGAACTTCAGCGGCTGCGCGCGGGTGATGGCAGCGGTGCTGCCCACCATGGTCGCACGTGACGCAGGGCATATCGTGATCACTGGCTCTCTGTCCGGCTTTCGCGGCCTGCCGGGGGCCTTGGGCTATGCGGCATCGAAGGCCGGAGTGATGGTGCTGGCAGAAAGCCTTTATGCCGACCTGCGCGGCAGCGGCATCAAGGTGCAGCTGGGCAACCCGGGTTTCATCCGTACACGGTTGACCGACAAGAACGATTTCAAGATGCCGTTCCTGATGGAACCCGATCAGGCCGCCGCCCATATGATGAAGCTGATGCGCAGCACCCGCTTCAAATCTAGCTTTCCAACGCTTTTTTCATGGCTGTTCCGGGGGTCGCAACTGCTGTCCGACTGGGCCTATTATCGCATCTTCGCGCCGAAACAACCCTGACCCAGACAGCCGCGCAGGCGGTTTCATCTGTCCTTGAACATCCCCTGCACAGCGTTCCACCATCCGCCAAACAGCGCGATCACGCCTTTTGCGGAATGTGTTCTTGGACGCAGTTAACCCTTCACCACCAAGGCCATGAAAAATCCGTCCATCCCGCCGCGCTCTGCCCAATAGTCCGGCCGCAACCGCAAACCGCCGCCTTCGGTGATCCACCCCGCATCAACGCCGACCAGCTCCGGCCGCACCACGCGCAACCCCGGATGCCGCGCCAAGGCTCCTGCCAGCTGCGCCTCGCCCTCATCCGGCAGCAGGGAACAGGTGCAAAACACCATCCGCCCGCCGGGCTTCAGCATCGACAGCGCGATATCGAACATCGCACGTTGCAGCGTCACCAGTTCGGCAATCTCGGTCCCGTCCTTGAGAAACGGCAGTTCCGGATGCCGTCGGATGGTCCCGGTGGCTGAACACGGCGCGTCCAGCAGCACCGCGTCAAACAGCGCCTCTGGCCGCCAATGCAGCGCATCAGCCACCACCAGCCGCGCCGACAACCCGGTTCGGGCCAGATTTTCCGCCACCCGCTCCATGCGTGGGGCCGACATATCCAGCGCCGTGACCACCGCGCCCGCCGTCGCCAATTGCAACGTCTTGCCGCCGGGGGCCGCACACATGTCCAACACTTGCTCGCCCGGTTTCACGCCCAGCAATGGCACGGCCAGCGCCGCCGCCGCGTCCTGCACCCACCAATCGCCGGTGTCATAGCCGGGCAGGGCCGAGACTTGTCCCGGTTCGGCCAAACGGATCGACCCCGTCGGCAGCCGTTCGCCTTCCGGCAACACTGTCCCGCGCGGGGTGATGTCCAAGGGAGGGGCGCTGGCATGCACGGCCTCGATCGCGTTCACCGCGTCGCGGCCATAGGCATGCACCAAGGGCTGACGCAGCCAGCGCGGCAGCCGTTGCGCCGGGCCGGGCAAAGCGGTGCCGACGGGGACTTTGCGCAGCACCGCGTTGACCAACCCGGCCATCGGCGCCGTGCGCTTGCCCCGCTGCGCCAGTTCAACGGCGGCATTCACCACCCCATGCGCGGCCGTGCCAGCCGCCAGCTCCGTCACCGCCAGCCGCAGGATGTTCATCACCAGCAAAGGCGGCTCCTTGCGCAGCAGGGGTTCCAGCAGCTTGTCCACCGGCTCCATCTGCCGCACAACCTGCAGCGCCAGCCGCTGCGCGCGGGCGCGGTCCGCAGGTGCCACGCCCTTCAGGGGGCCATCGCGCTGGGCCAGAACCTGCGCCATGGTTTGACCCTCTTCCATCACTTGCGTCAGCAGCGCCAAAGCCGCCTGTCGTGCGGCCAAACCCGCTGCATTCGTATCCGCCATCTGCCAACCCTTGCCGCTGCCCTCATTGGCCGTATATCAAGAGCAACTTGGCCGCAAGGAAACCGCTATGTCCGATATCCCCGCCGAACTGCCCGCCGCCGCTCAACGTGCACTTGCCGAAGCCGCAGAACGCCGCAAACATGCACAACCTGCTCTGCCGCCCGAGTTGGGAGGCCGCGACGGCCCTGAACCCGTCCGCTATGGCGATTGGGAAAAAAAAGGCCTCGCGGTCGATTTCTGAACCGCAGCGCTTGACGCCGATCGCGAAGCCTCCGGCGGGGATATTTGGGCCAGGATGAAACCGGCCGGGTTACAGCCCCAGCACATCCATCATGTCATAGCGGCCCGGTTTCTGGCCCTGTCCCCAGATCGCAGCCCGCAACGCGCCGCGCGCGAAGATATTCCGATCCGTGGCCACATGCCGCAGCACGATGCGCTCGCCATCGGCGGCAAAGATCACGTCATGCTCGCCCACGATGTCACCGCCGCGAATGGCGCTGAAGCCGATGGTGCCGCGCGCCCGCGCCCCGGTGATGCCATCACGGCCAGAAACCATCGCCTGATCCAGTGCCACCCCGCGCCCCTCGGCGGCGGCCTGACCCAGCATCAACGCCGTGCCGGACGGGGCATCCACCTTCATGCGGTGGTGCGATTCGACGATCTCCACATCCCAATCGGCATCCAGCGCAGCCGCGACCTTTTGGGTCAGTCGGGTCAGCAGGTTGACGCCAAGGCTCATGTTGCCGGCCTGAATGATCACCGCATGATGCGCGGCAAGGTCCAGCGCCGCATGATGCGCAGGTTCCAGCCCGGTGGTGCCGATCACATGCACGGCGCGGGCCTGTGCCGCCAGTTTGGCGAATGCCACCGTGGCGGCCGGGGCGGTGAAGTCGATCACGGCTTGCGCGCGGGCAAACGCCTCCAGCGGGTCATCCGTTACCACCACGCCGATCGCGGAACCGCCCATGCATTCACCGATGTCGCGACCAATCCACGCATGACCGGCGCGTTCGACACAGCCCACCAACTTGGCGCGATCAGACCCTTCCAGCGATTTCACCAGCATCTGGCCCATCCGTCCTGATGCGCCTGTGATCACGATACCCGGTCTGTTGGTCATGGCTTGCCCCTGCGTTTGAGCAGGGTTTAGCGTCTTCGCACGCGCCTTGAAAGCCCGCCGTTGCGACTGCCGCCGGTTTCGCCTAAATGGAGCCATGGCACCCAAACACACCCTCTCGGCCAAAGGCCCGTCGCAGCGGCAACTTCGCGTCGGCGAACTGATTCGCCGCACCCTTTCGGAACTGCTGTCCCGGCAGGAAATCCACGACACCACGCTCAACAGCATGTACATCACCGTGGGCGAGGTTGCGGTGTCCGCCGACCTGCGCGTCGCCACCGTTTACGTCATGCCGCTGATGGGCGGGGCCACGGTGGATGAGGCGATTGCGGCACTGGCCCGCAACGCATGGGAACTGCGCAAGCGGGTGTCGGCGGAAATGACACTGAAACACTCGCCTGAACTGCGCTTTCGTGCCGACGAGACGTTTGACCGGCTGGACGAAACCCGGCGGCTGTTCTCTGATCCGACCGTGCAGCGCGACATCGCAGCGGAACCCGACGCCGCACCCGAGGAATAAGCCGGTGCGCGGGCTGCTGACCCTGCTGGCGCTGCTGCTGGCGCAACCGGCACAGGCCGTCACCTGCCGCGACCTGAGTTTTGAGGCCGCGTCTTACACCGTCTGCGAGATCGCCGCGACAGAGGATCTGCGGCTGTTCGCCTCTGGCCCGGATGGCAGCTATGGCAGCTTTGCCGCCGTGGATCAGGCGCTGAATGCCCAAGGCCTGCGCCTGCTGGCCGCGATGAACGGCGGCATGTACCACCATGATCTGGCGCCGGTTGGACTTTATGTCGAAGGCGGGCTTGAGGCGGCCGGTTTGATCACCCGCGAGGGGCCGGGCAATTTTGGGTTGCTGCCAAACGGGGTGTTTTGCGTCGCAGACGGGTTCTCGGTGGTGGAAAGCCGGGCTTTTGCCGAGGCCAG
>JBIHZO010000027.1:0-14914 GCA_044231405.1 Cypionkella sp.
GCCGAGGGCGGCCTTGAGGTGCGCAGCCGCAAATTCCGCGCGCCCGGCGCCCTGCCGCCGGTTTCTGTGCTGCTGGTGCTGCCCCCCGATGCCAACGGCGATCTGTTCGCGCGGCCATTGGAAGACTATGCCGAGGACGCCCCGCGCATTCTGATCGTGCCGCAAAAGGGCGACCCGGCCTTGGCTGCGGGGGAGCGTATTCTGGCGCGGCTGGCTGCGGTGGAGGGTGAAGACCACGGCTATGAGGCGCGGCTGATCCGGCGCATCGGCACCAATCCATTGAAACTGCTGGGGGTTTTTCGTGAGAATGCCGAAGGCGGGCGGATCATTCCCATAGACAAGGGCAATGACAAGGAATGGCGGGTGGCGCGGGAATTCACCAGCGGTGCCCGCGATGGCGAGTTGGTGGAGGCGGAACAGACCGGCTCCAAACGCATGGGCTTGCCACAGGCGCGCATTGTGGCGCGGCTGGGGGATCCAAGCGGGCCGCGCGCCGTCAGCCTGATCGCCATCCATCAGCATGGCATCCCGGATCAGTTCCCTGATGCGGTGATCGCCGAGGCCGACCGCGCTGAACCTGCGCCCTTGGCCAAACGTGACGATCTGCGCGACTTGGCCTTGATCACGATTGACCCCGTTGATGCCCGCGACCGCGACGATGCGGTCTATGCCGAAGCCGACTCGGACGCGCAAAACCCCGGTGGCCATGTCATCTGGGTTGCCATCGCCGATGTCGCGCATTACGTCCGCCCCGGTTCGGCGCTGGACCGTGAGGCGCGCAAGCGTGGCAACTCCAGCTATTTCCCCGACCGCGTGGTGCCGATGCTGCCTGATGTGTTGTCGGGCGATCTGTGCAGCCTGCATGAGAATGTCGACCGTGCCTGCCTTGCGGTCAGGATGCGGCTGGATGCCCATGGCACCAAGATCAGCCACCGCTTTGTGCGGGGCTTGATGCGGTCACAGGGCAGCCTGAATTACCGTCAGGTGCAAAGCGCCATGGACGGCCGCCCGGATGCCACGACCGCGCCGTTGTTGGATCGCGTGATCAAGCCTTTGTACGCCGCCTATGCCGCCCTGAAAACCGCCCGCGTCGCCCGCCAGCCGTTGGAACTGGACCTGCCCGAGCGCAAGATCGTGCTGTCGGAAGAGGGTCAGGTGCTGTCCGTGGCCTTCAGCGACCGCCTTGATGCGCACAAGCTGATCGAAGAGTTCATGGTGCTGGCCAATGTCGCCGCCGCCGAGGAACTGATCCGGCTGAAACGCCCGCTGCTGTTTCGGGTGCATGAAGAACCCAGCCCGCAAAAGCTGGACAGCCTGCGTGAGGTCGCCGAGGCGTCGGGCTTCACCCTCGCCAAGGGTCAGGTGCTGAAAACTGCGCATCTGAACCGTTTGCTGGCGCAGGCGCAGGGCACGGAATTTGACGAACTGATGAACGTGACCACCCTGCGCAGCATGACGCAGGCCTATTACAACGCGGAAAACTTTGGCCATTTCGGCCTTGCCCTGCGCAACTACGCGCATTTCACCTCGCCCATCCGCCGGTATTCCGATCTGATCGTGCATCGTGCCCTGATTGCGGGCCATGGCTGGGGCGATGATGGCTTGTCGGCTTGGGACGTTGAAAACCTGGACGAAACCGCCAAGCAGATTTCCGACACCGAACGCCGCTCGATGATGGCCGAGCGTGACACGTCGGACCGCTATCTGGCCGCCTATCTGGCCGATCGGGTGGGGGCGGAATTTGAAGGCCGCATTTCGGGCGTGCAGCGGTTCGGGCTGTTTGTAAAGCTCGACGAAACCGGGGCGGATGGTCTGGTGCCGATCCGGTCGGTGGGGCGCGAATTCTTCCATTATGACGATGCCACCCAAACCCTGACCGGGTCTGATACCGGCGTGGTGATCGGCCTGGGCCAGCGCGTCACCGTGCGTCTGGCCGAGGCGGTGCCGATGACCGGGGGGCTGATGCTGGACCTGTTGATGCTGGACGGGCAGACTTTGCCCACCGGCCGCAGCGGCAGAGGCGGGCGCTATCAGCCCCGCAAACCGGGCAAATCCGCGATCAAGGCCGAGAAATTGCAGCGCAAACTGGTGCGCAAAAAGCGTTAGGTCGCGCCGAGTCATACGGATGCGCAGGGTGTGGGGGTGTCATGAGTGTCTTTCACATCCTGCTGCGGGTGGTCTTTCTGGGCCTTGGCCTGACAGTCCCCGGCATGGTTTGGGGGCAAGAGGCACCGATGCAAAGCACGTCGATTGAAAATGGCACCGAGGCCGGGTTGCAGGCCTGGCTGGCCGAGTTCCGGGGTCGGGCCTTGGCGCAAGGCATTTCGGCGGCGACCTTTGATGCCGCCATGCAGCCTGCGCATTTCCTGCCCGATGTGGTGGAACGAGACCGCAAGCAGGACGAATTCACCCGCACAATCTGGGATTATCTGGACCGCGCCGCATCTGAAGACCGCATTGTCAGCGGGCAGAAGGCACTGAAAAAGCACGCCGACCTGCTGGCCCGTATCGAATCCGCTTACGGGGTGGACCGCCATGTCGTGCTGGCGATCTGGGGGCTGGAAAGCGCCTATGGTGCGGTGCGGGGCGATGTTTACACCCCCTCTGCCTTGGCCACTTTGGCCTATGAGGGCCGCCGCGCCGCGTTTTTTGAAACCGAACTGCTCGGTGCCCTGCGCATCCTGCAGGCGGGCAATGTGACGCCCCGGAATATGATCGGCAGTTGGGCGGGTGCGATGGGGCACACGCAGTTCATGCCAAGTTCGTTCCTGTCCCTCGCCGTGGATTTCGATGGCAACGGCAAACCCGACGTCTGGGGAGATGATCCCACCGACGCGCTGGCCTCCACCGCCGCCTATCTGGCGAATTTCGGCTGGAAATCCGGGATGCGTTGGGGCGATGAAGTGAGGCTGCCAAAGGGCTTTGATTACGGCATCTCGGGCGACCGCACCCAACGCCCGATGACGGCTTGGGCCGCGCTGGGCATGCGTGCAGCCAACGGCAACCTCCTGCCTGCCGATGGTTGGGCCTCGCTCTTGCTGCCCGCAGGCGCGCGCGGCCCGGCCTTTCTGATCCGCGACAACTTTGCCGCGATAGAGGCCTATAACAAGGCCGACGCCTATGTCATCGCCGTGGGCCATCTGGCAGACCGCATCGCAGGGGCCGACGCTTTCCAAGGCACATGGCCGCGCGATTTGCGTGCGCTGACGCTGCCGGAACGCAAAGAACTGCAGCACCGCCTGCTGGACGCGGGGGTCTATGCGGGTGAGGCCGATGGCAAGGTCGGCCCCCTGACCATCGCTGCCGTCAAGGCGTTTCAGCGGCAGCAGGGCCTGACGCCCGACGGCTATCCCAGTCTGGATGTCTTGGCGAAACTGCGCTGACATTTGCGTGATTGATCCGGTTTCAGACTAAAGTCCGTATCCGGCTGGCCCAAGCCCTGCCTATACTGTGACGAATTGTCCCAGCACGGAGTCTGAACATGAAGTTTGCGACCAAAGCCCTCGCCGCCAGCCTTGCCCTGATCGCGGGCATGGCCTTCGCCGAAGTCGAGGCCACCGATCCGCTGGTGATCGCGCAAAAAGACCTGATGAAGTCCTTTGGCGGTGCGGCCAAAGCCCTCGGCGGCATGGCCAGCGGTGAAGTTGCCTTCGACGCCGCCGCAGCCGAGGCAGCCAAGGCGGTTCTGGTCGCAGGCTCCGCCGATATCGCCGTCAAGTTTGAAAAGGCGGGCGTTGATCCGGCCTCCACCGCCAAGCCGGACATCTGGACCAACTGGGATGCGTTCCTCGTCAAGGCCAAGGGCCTGACAGACGCTGCAACCGCATTGGACGTGGCTTCGGTCGACGGCATCAAGGCGGGCATGGGCGGCGTGGGCGGCGCATGCAAGGCCTGCCACACCGACTACCGCGTCGCCCAGTAACCAACACTGGTTCAGGCGCGTGTCGGCCCCCAGAGCAATCCGGGGGCCTTTTTCAATTCAGTAACAGCTGACCCGCACAATCGTTTCGCGGCCGTCAATCTCGATGTTCAGGCGCTCTGCAGAGTAATCTGCGGTCACTGCCATGCCGGGTCGGATGATCCGCACGGTCTGACCAAAACGCATCGTCTGCAACACCGCCGCATCGCGCCCGACCAGATCCTGCAGCTCTGCCGCCCCGCAGGCGTTTTCGATTGGGGCAGGAGCACCGGGCAGTGGCACCTCGACGCAGGCCATCAGGCCCACGGGGATCAGCAAGACCAAGGAGCGAAGGAACACATGTATCATCGCGAACCCTTTCCATGCGGCCTAACCGCAAGACAGCCGGACAATCCGGCCGACATCTGAAACTTGGGCATTCAGGCGGTCCGGCACAAGCCCCGACATCACCTCTTGCCCCGGCCAGATCACCCGCAACTGCCCCAACAAGGGGCGGTCGGCCAAGGCGGTGAAATGCTGCCCCTGCAATCCCGCCAGTCCCGCCAACCCACAAGCATCCGGATGCGCCACAAACATGATCTCGTCCACCGGCCCCACCATTTCGCGCACGGCAAACAGCCCACAGCCCGACAGCACCAGCGCAACCATGGCCAAAAGGGGGGCAGTCACGCGCATAAAAAACCTTGGATCAGGGCAAACACTGCGGAATCTTAGCCTGATGATTCGCCCCGTCGCAATCGCCAAAGGCTTGGAACGACTGGAAATCCACTGCCAGCCACGGGTCAGCCCTGTCACCACGCCCGCGCCCTCCCCCTGAATGTCGATCCGCGGCGCGCGGTCTTGCTGTGAACACAATCGCGCCGGGGGCGACCACCCGATGAATCCCCGGCATCCCCGCCCGATGCCCGCGGCCCACCAGATGCACAAACGGCCGCGCCGCGCAGGTGTCCGGCTCTGCTGCGGTCCAGTCCGTCGTCAGATCAACGCTTGGATCTCCCACAGCCACCGGCTCCCCGGCGCGCAGGCCATCAGCCCCAGCCCCACCACCGTTCTGGCAAAACCCTGCATCTGAAGTCGTTTCCCGCGTTGCAATTTCGCGCTGTTTCGCAGAGCCTACGGCCAAAGATAACGAAGGGATTTTCCAATGCGCACCCGCGCCGCCGTCGCCGTAGCCGCAGGCCAACCGCTTGTGATCATGGAGGTAAACCTCGCCGACCCGAAATTCGGTGAGGTTCTGGTTGAAATCAAGGCCACCGGCATTTGCCACACCGACGAATTCACCCTGTCGGGGGCCGACCCCGAGGGCCTGTTTCCCGCCATCCTTGGCCACGAAGGCGCGGGCGTGGTCATCGCCATCGGCCCCGGCGTCACCACCCTGAAACCCGGCGACCATGTCATCCCGCTTTACACCCCGGAATGCCGCGAATGCCCGTCGTGCCTGTCGCGCAAGACCAACCTTTGCACCGCGATCCGCACCACCCAAGGCCAAGGCCTGATGCCCGACGGCACCTCGCGCTTCTCGATGCTCGATGGCACCCCGATCTATCACTACATGGGCTGCTCCACCTTCGCCAACCACACGGTCGTGCCCGAAATCGCCCTCGCCAAGGTGCGCGAAGACGCGCCGTTCGACAAGATCTGCTACATCGGCTGCGGCGTCACCACCGGCGTCGGTGCCGTGATCAACACCGCCAAGGTCGAGATTGGCGCCAAGGCCGTGGTCTTCGGTCTGGGCGGCATCGGCCTGAACGTCATTCAGGGCCTGAAACTGGCCGGGGCCGATATGATCATCGGCGTCGATCTGAACAACGATAAAAAAGAGTGGGGCGAGCGTTTCGGCATGACCCATTTCCTGAATCCGCGCGAGGTAGAGGGGTCCATCGTGCAGGCGATTGTGGACTTGACCAAGACGCCGTTTGATAAAATCGGCGGCGCGGATTACTCGTTTGACTGCACCGGCAATGTCAAAGTGATGCGAGACGCCTTGGAGTGTACCCACCGCGGTTGGGGCCAGTCGATCATCATCGGCGTGGCTCCGGCGGGGGCAGTGATTGAAACCCGGCCCTTCCAACTGGTCACCGGCCGGGTCTGGAAAGGCACGGCCTTTGGCGGCGCGCGGGGGCGGACTGACGTGCCGCAGATTGTCGATTGGTACATGGACGGGAAGATCCAGATCGACCCGATGATCACCCATATCCTGAAGCTGGAGGATATCAACAAGGGGTTTGATATGATCCATTCGGGCGAGAGCATCAGGAGTGTGGTGGTTTATTGAGGGGGTAGGGGGAAGGCGCTGCTGATGGCCGAGACTCAGGGCCATCGAATGTTGGAAACCGTGTCCATCTCGGGCACGGAAAGGGTGATGGTGAAAATGCTAGGGGGTAAACTGACGACGAAAGGCCCAAACGAAAGTCGTGAGCAGAATGCTCAAATTTCTTCTTTTTCCGAAGAAAATGGCACTGTCTTTCGTGCAGTTCAGCGACCGACATGAGGTGATTTTTTTGCTGTGCGCGCTGCCTGCGTTGTTAAGTGTTGGGAATATTATTTCCCTTACTGCTAGATTGCTACCTGGAGGTTCGCGCAATCCAGTTTTTTTATCGCCGTCATAGCTATTGGATACTTTTCCATTCTACTTGTTACTCTCAGTACGAGGTCAGCTTTAAAACTTGTATCAATAAAGGATAAAAAACTCGAAGACTTCTATAAACGAGTTTTGAATTTTTTGGGTGGACAGTATCATGACTAGGTAGAGATGGTGATGATCGACGCGACCCATCTGAAGACCCATCGAACTGCGCCCAGCCTGCGGGGCAAAAAGGGGGAGCCAAACGCTTCACCGGGCGCACAATAGGCGGGTTGAACTTCAAACTGCATGCCGTGACGGATGCCAAGGATCGGCCCATCGGCATGTATCTTAGCGCCGGGCAAACCAGCGACTACATTGGCGCTTGGCGACTTCAGTCATCCTTGCCAAAGGCTGGAACTCTGCTGGCCGATCGCGGCTATGATGCGACTGGTTTCTCAACGTATTGATCAAACGGGGTATTCAATCTTGCATCCCATCCCGTAAAGACCGCAAAACTGACATTCCTCATGATGCCGACCTCTATCGCAAGCGCCACAAGATCGAGAACATGTTCGCACGCCTTACGGACTGGCGCAGGATCGCAACCTGCTACGACCGTTGCGCCGACTTGTTCCTTTCATCATGCGCACTTGCCGCAGTCGTCATGTTCTGGTTATGAGGCCTGACCCTAAGGAAAAATCTTAACAAATCCCTAATTTCACACCCCCAACCCCTTGTTATCAAACAAACAAAAATCGGTCCCAACTCGGGACCGCCGGAAAATCCCTGCCATGGCCGCCACCCAAGCCCTCCTGTTCCTGCAAGCCCAACACGTCGAGATCACCCTGCACCCGTATCTCTACGACCCTCAATCCGACGCGGTTGGCCTCGCCGCCGCCCGCGCGCTCAATCTTGATCCCGCCCTCACCCTCAAAACCCTGATGGTCGAGGTGGACGGCAGGCCTGCCTGCTGTGTGATCCCCTCGGACCGGCAACTGTCGATGAAAAAGGTCGCGGCCATCTTCGGCGGAAAACAGGCCGCGATGATGCCGCCCGCGCAAGCCGAGAAACTGACCGGCTACAGGGTCGGCGGCATCAGCCCCTTTGGTCAGAAGCGCGCCGTTCCCACCGCGTTTGAGGCCACCGCCTGCATCGCCCCAAAGGTCTGGATCAACGCGGGCCAGCGTGGGCTGTTGCTGGGCATCGATCCGCAGCAGGCCTTGGCCGCCCTTGCAGCAAAGGCGGCCAATCTGATCGCTTAGCAGGCAGCGTAGTAGCGCGAGCCATCGGGGCGTTGATAGATGCAGCGCCCGGTATTGTCGCGCCCGATCAGCGTGCCCGCCGCCAAGCCAACCGCCCCGCCAATCAGTGCGCCCTTCAAGCGGTCATCGTCCGAGGACACCGCAGCGCCAACGGCCATGCCGGCGGCGGCCCCGGTGAGCATGCGTTCCTCTTGGGTGACGCAACCGGCAAGGCTGATCAGCAGCGGCAACAGGATAAATGTGGATTTCATGATGATTCCTCCGGCTCCGTGGTGAAGCTGCGCCATTCTAATCCATCCTGTGGGGCGGCGGCTTGATCTTGATCAGTCATGGCTTGTGCAACCCGATCAGAGTGGCGCAAACTGGGCCAGAGAAATGCGGGGGACGACGTGAACGGTGCAGAAACTTTGGTGAAAACCCTGTTGGCCAGCGGAGTCGAGGTCTGTTTTGCCAATCCCGGCACCTCTGAAATGCACTTTGTTGCGGCGCTGGACGCCCATCCCCAGATGCGCTGTATCCTGTGTCTGTTCGAGGGTGGGGCCACAGGGGCGGCTGACGGTTATTACCGGATGAGAGGTGATGTGGCCGCGACCCTGCTGCATCTTGCGCCGGGCTTTGGCAACGGCTTTGCCAACTTGCACAACGCCCGCAAAGCCGGGTCTGGCGTTGTCACTGTCGTGGGCGACCACGCCAGCTATCACCTGCGCCACGAGTCGCCGTTGAAGGGCGATATCGACGGCGTCAGCCGCGCGATTTCCCATTGGACCCGCAGCAGTGACAGCGCGGCGGCCGTGGCGGTGGATGGCGCAGCGGCAGTGCAAGCGGCGCGCGGCAGGAACGGCCAGATCGCAACGCTGATCCTGCCCGCCAACACCGCCTGGGAGCAGGCTGTCGCACCGCAAGTGGCCCCAGCGCCGGCTCCTTTGCGCCGCCCGTCGCAGGCCGATCTGCAGGCGGCGGCACGGGCTTTGCAGCAGCCGGGGGCGGCGCTTTTGGTGGATGGCAGGGCATTGTGGACCGATCTGGGTCAGGTGGCGGCGCGGATCGCGCAAGTGACGGGATGTCGTTTGCTGGCCCCCTGTCTGCCGGCCCGCATCCGGCGCGGAGCTGGGGCGGTGCGGTTTGAACGGCTGGCCTATGTGGTGGAGGAAAACGTGGCGGTGATGGCCGGGATCACCGATCTGGTGCTGTGCGGCACCGCGCGACCCGCGAGCTTTTTCGCCTATCCCGACAAGGTCAGCCTGCCAGAGCCGCCGGGCTGTCATGTGCTGGATCTGTGCAGCCCCGAGATGGATTACGACTGGGCCTTGCAGGAACTGGCCGCGACGTTGGGCGCGCAGGGTGCGGTTGAACTGCAGGATATGGGGCTGCCCGCGTTGCCTCAAGGCGCGCTGACGCTGGACAAGCTGGGGCAGGCCATCGCGGCGCTGCTGCCGCAGGATGCGATTGTGGTGGATGAGGCGATCACCTCTTCCCGTTTTATCGCGGGGCCGACGGTTGGCGCCCGGGGGCATGACTGGCTGGCTGTAACGGGCGGCGCGATCGGCTACGGCCTGCCCGCAGCCGTTGGGGCCGCGGTGGCCTGCCCGGAGCGCAAGGTGGTGGCGCTGGAAGGGGACGGGTCGGCGATGTACACGCTGCAATCGTTGTGGACGATGGCGCGCGAAGGGCTGGATGTGACCGTGGTGATCTTTTCGAACCGCGGCTATCAGATCCTGCGCGGGGAATTGGCGAATGTCGGCGTGACAGAGGTGGGTCGCAACGCCGTGCGGATGTTTGACGTGGTGGAACCCAGTCTGGACTGGGTGGCGCTGGCCAAGGGGCATGGGGTGACGGCGGTGCGGGTGGCCGATATGGCTGGATTCAACGTGGCCTTTGCCGATGCGATGGCACAAAAGGGCCCATGTCTGATCGAGGTGATCTGTTGACGGAGTGGGGGTTCCACACCCCCACCGGCGATATTTCGACACACAGAACGGCATGTTCAGTCAAATATGACGGATCACAGCCCGTGCGATTTTCCTGTCAGCCGCGCCTGATTTCGGGCATCACCAAAGAAAAACCGGAGGCACCATGGCACTTGAACCCCACACCATCGCCGGGCGCGCGCCCAGATTGGCCGTGTTGATCGACGCCGACAATGTGCGTGCGGTCAATGCCGAGGCGATCCTGAACGAAATCGCCTCATTTGGTGACCCAAGTCTGCGCCGGGTTTATGGCGACTGGTCCAGTTCGGGGCTGGGTCAATGGAAAGAACAGGCGCGCAATCTGGGACTGGTGATGCATCAGCAATCGGCCAACACCAAGGGCAAGAACGCCAGTGATATCGGCCTTGTGATCGACGCCATGGATATCCTGCACGCGGGCAAGGTTGATGGCTTTGTGCTGGTGTCGTCGGACAGCGACTTTACCCGACTGGCCAGCCGCATCCGCGAGGATGGCTTGCAGGTGATCGGGATCGGCGAGGCGAAAACCCCGGAATCCCTGCGCAAGGTCTGCAACCGCTTTGTGCTGATTGAGAATATCGTCAACATCGATGATGTGGCCCCTGCGCCCGCGCCGACCGACAAGACTGAAAAACCGGCCGAGCCGCGCCCGGAAAAGCAAGCGCCGGTGAAGGTGATCCCGCTGATTCTGGATGCGATGCGCAAGATTGATCCCGATCAGGATTGGTACGCCTTGGGCCAGTTGGGGCAGGTGTTGACCCAATTGCACACCGACTTTGACCCGCGCAGCTATGGCAGTGCCAAACTGTCGGACCTGTTGAAGAAATCCGGGCGGTTTGAGGTGAAGGCCGGGCCCAACAACGCGTTGATTGTGCGCGACAAGGCGTAGGGCCGCCGGAAACTGAACAGATGCAAGGTTCTGCGTGACCGGGCGGCGCGGCTCTGGCACCAAGGGCCTAAGTCGCAGGCGGCGGGCGCGTTTGACGATTTGACGGAGATTTCAATCCACTTTCTGTTGGCCAAACAGGCAGAAACCCAGCTGTTGCCTTATGCCTTGGCCAAGATCTGGCCGCAGTGCCCGGCATTGGAAATGATCCACCGCGTGACGATCACTGCCAGCGGCATCGAACAGGTGCTGCAACCCGAAGACCTGTCGCGTCGCGCCGCTGAGGCCTGACGGGTGGCGGCGCTGTTGGGGCTGATCTGTATCTGATGCAAGCTTTGGGGCTGCCCACTGCCACTGCAGCGGATTTGCTGGCCGATTGGCAGGCGCAGCACCGTTTCTTTTTGCCCTGACCCTAGGATTCCGCCCACATGCGCAACAGGTTTGACCGGGTTTTCGCCAGCCGGTCGAACTGTGCCGATTTGCCTTCGGTCGTATGGGCGTGTTCCACCGCCCGATCCAGATCGAACAGGATTTCGCGCGCCTCGCCGCTGCGGATCAGGCTTTGCACCCAGCCCACAATCGCCAGCCGCTCGCCCCACGCCACCGGTTCAACCCGGTGCAGCGTGGTCGAGGGGTACAGGATCAGATCACCGGGCGACAGTTTGATGGCACGGGATTCGAAGCTGTCTTCGATGATCAGGGCTCCGCCCTCATAGCTTTCAGGTTCGGCCAGAAACAGGGTGAACGACAGATCGGTGCGCAGGCCCTGCATCAGCGCGTCGTCCACATGCAGGCCATAGGTTTGCCCGGTGCGATATCGCGACAGGATCAATCTGGTCAGCGCCTTGGGCCGCGCGGCAGATCGGAACAGCCCATTGCCGGCCAAGGCGCGTTCCACCTTGGCCAGTATTGCGTCCAGTTCGGGCGAAGGCGCAGCCTGATCATTGGCCTTCACCGTCGCTGCGAACCGGCCAGCGGTTTTGCGGCCATCGTCAAAGGTCAGGCCCTGCGCTGCCTCGCGCAGCACGGCGGCCTCGGTTGGGGTCAAAACCTGAGCGATGACCAGCAGCATCAGCGCACCGTGCTTGCGGCCAGTTCGGCGCGCGCCGCCACGGCCAGCAGAATCGCCGGATCGCGGGCTTCGACTTTGGCCAGCGTCATATCGCCAAAAGCCTCGTCAGCGGCGGTCATCGCGGTCAGTGCCTTTTCCGCGGCAGCGGCGGCTTTGGAATCGGCGGTCAGGGTTTTGGCCAGATCCCGGGCGACAGCGACGAAAGCGTGGGCCTCGTGATAGGCCATCACGTCATTGACTGCCCCAGCCTCGATGCTGCCCGCATATTCAGAGGCGGCGGCGCGCAGGACTGTCACCATGGCATCAAGGCGCACCCGAGGTTCGGTTGAACCAGCGGCGGCGGCAGTGGCAACGGCGGTGCGGAAGGTTGTCAGGGCCGTTGCGACATCAGCGGCAGTTGCGCCCGCCTCCAGTGTCCCCGAAAATGCGGTCATTTCCGGGGTGAAATCTGCGGCGCCGTGGGCGGTCAGGCTTTCGCGAACGGCGTCCATCATCTCGGCCTCGGGGTGGTAGGACAGGCCGACGGCCTCGTCCACCATGCCCTTGCTGTACAGGTTGGCGGCGGCGACCAGATGGCCTTCGACGATGGACAGTTGTGCCAGATAGGCCACGTCAGGGGCCACACCCGCAATCGCACCCGCTTCACCACCTTCGCCGCCCTCGGCCTGGACCGTCCAGAGTTGGGCGTCCGGTGCCGGGGTGTAGATTGCCAGATCGGGCAGGCGGATTTGGGCTGCCACCGGGCCGGTTGCGGCCAAAGTGACCGACGCGAGGGCAAGGCCGGTCCAGCGGCGCGGGTTGGTTGGGCGGGGACTTGTCATGGCGGCTCCTATAGATGAGTATTTGAGTCGGATTTATACCGACCCATGAGGGGCCGTCAAGAATAGATGACTATTTTGATCGGAAATAAATCAGACCTGTTCTACCCCCAGCCAAACCCCGCCTTCGGGCCGCAATGTCAGGATCATCACCGGCTTGGGGCCTTTGCCCGGCACCCGTTTGAACCGGTATCGCGCCAACAGGGTGGCCAGAATGATCACCGCCTCTTGCAGCGCAAAGCTGGCCCCGATGCAGATACGCGGGCCATCACCGAACGGCAGGTAAGCGAAACGGTCTACCGATTTCGGGTCGGCAAATCGGCTGGGGTCAAAGGCATCGGGGTTTTGCCACAGCAGATGGTGGCGGTGCAGCGCGTAAATCGGCAGGATCACGGTGTCGCCGGGGCGGATTTCGCGGTCCGTCAGGGTGTCGGCGGCCTGCGCGGTGCGCGACAGAAACGCAGCGGGCGGGTACAACCGCAGCGCCTCATCCACGATGCGGCGGGTCTGGGGCAGGGCTGCCATATCGGCGGCGGTGGCGGCGCGGTCGCCCAGCACGGCCTGCGCCTCGATGCGTGCGGCATCTTGAACGTCGGGGTCAAAGGCGCACAGATACAGCGACCACGCCAGCGTCAGCGCAGTGGTTTCATGCCCGGCCACGATGAAGGTCAGCAGGTTGTCGCGCAGCTCTGCCGTGGTCATCCGCCGTTTGGTGGCCGGGTCTTCGCCGGCCAGCAATAGATCGAGCAGGTCCGGCACCGGTTTCGGGCCAGCTTTGCGGCGTTGATCAATGGCGGTATCGGCCACCTGTTTCATCGCTTGCATCCCCTGTGATCCGAACATCCGGTGCGGTCGCGGCACCCAAGCCGGTGCTCCCAGAATGTCCAGCAGCGACACCTTGGCCGTTTGCCCGATGTAAGTTTCAATCGCCGCATGGACCGAGGCGCGGTCAAATCCTGCGCCATCGGAAAAGGTGACGTCCGAGATCACCTCATAAGTCGCCGTCACCATCTCGGCGTAAACATCCACAGCGCGGCCCACCCCATCGGCGATCCGCGCCACCGACCGTTCGGCGGCGGCTGTCATCACCGGGGCCAGCGCCGACACGTTGCGATGGGTAAACACCGGGGCCGCGGCACGGCGCTGCCATTGCCAATGCGCGCCCTCGGCCACGAACAGGCTGTCGCCGATCGCCGGGCCAAGGATCAGCTTGGTCACCTCGGATTTCGGATAATCCGCCACCCGGTCACGCAGGATCTGCCGCAGCGCACCGGGATCCATCACCATATGCCACCGCTTGCCGGTCTTGCCCGACAACATCGGCACGCGGGTGGCTATCTCGGGGATCAACTCCAGCACATTGCGCCGCCCGGCCTGAAACGAGCCCCAGATGCCCAGGGGTTGGGTGTGCAACGGAACGCAGACGGGAAGGTCTGTCATTGGCGCGCCTTTCGCTGTTTGGTCAAAGATAGCGCGCAAACGCGGTTGGACAAAGGCGGCATGGTTGCGCAGGCGATGCGGCAAGGTTATCCCTTTGGGGCCGCAGTTCGCCGCCAAAGGAATCGCCCGATGCGCTTTGCCCCGATGATCGCCCTATGCCTTGGTTTGCCGCTGTTGGCCGCTTGCCAGACCAGTGATCTGTTGGAGCCGCCGGTGCCCTTGGGTGAATTTGCGCTGGGCCTGAACGTCGCCGTGGCCGACAATGTGCAAAAGGTGCCGATTTCCCGCGAAGCCGCCCCAGATGACTGGGAAGCCGCGATGAAAAAGGCCATTGCCGACCGTTTTGGCCGTTATGATGGCAGTAAGCTTTACAACATCGGCATTTCGATTGACGCCTATGCGCTGGCCCCTCCGGGGGTGCCTTTGGTGTTGAAACCTAAATCGGTGCTGGTGATCACCGCCAATGTCTGGGACGACGCCGCACAGAAAAAGCTGAACGCCGAGGGCAAGCAGTTCACCATCTTTGAAAAGATGTCTCCGGAAACGGTGATCGGGTCCGGCGTGACCCAGACCAAACAAAAGCAGATGGAAGTGCTGACCTACAACGCCGCCAAGAAGGTGGAAGACTGGTTCCTTGAAAACCCAGAATGGTTTGGCCTGCCGCCCAAGGGCAGCAAAGCGGCCACCTTGGAACCGGTTGCAGCGGCAGCGCCTGTCGTGGTCGCACCGGTTGTGGCCGCGCCAGTCAAACCGGCCAAACCGGCGAAGGGTGCAAGACCTGTGATCGTGGGTGACACGCCCTGACGACGCCCGTCAATCGGCCTTGATTTTCTCCGCCCCAAAGGCTAGATGCCCGCCCGTGTAGAATAGGGCCAGAGATGGCCCCCGAAATGCAAGGGCGCGCCATCATGGCAAAGGCAAAGTTTGAACGGAACAAACCGCACGTCAACATCGGCACGATTGGCCACGTTGACCACGGCAAGACGACGTTGACGGCAGCGATCA
>JBIHZO010000028.1:0-14822 GCA_044231405.1 Cypionkella sp.
GCTGGACGTCACACCATGACCCCCGCCCTGTGTCGCCCCTCGGCCTGGATCTGCCTGTGGCGCACCTTGGGCAGCCTGTCAGTGCTGAATTGCCGAACCCCTTCCTTGTGACGATGCCGCCCCACGGGGCAAGCTTTACAAAAGGAAATCCAATGACCAACGATTCAAAATGCCCGATGCACAGCGCCTATGACCCCAGTGGCGACGGCGCGCAGATGTCGTTCGACGGGCGCATGTCTTACGGCGACTATCTGCACATCGACCAGATTTTAACCGCACAAAGCCTGTTGACCGGCGCGCATGACGAGATGCTGTTCATCATTCAGCACCAAACGTCCGAGCTGTGGATGAAGCTGGCGCTGCACGAATTGAACGCCGCCCGCGTGGCCATTGCCGCCGATCGCGCGCCAGAGGCGTTCAAGATGCTGGCCCGCATCAGCCGCATCTTTGAGCAGTTGAACAACGCCTGGGACGTGCTACGGACGATGACTCCGTCGGATTACACCACCTTCCGCGAAGGGTTGGGGCAATCGTCGGGCTTTCAGTCCACCCAGTACCGGCTGATCGAATACGCGGTCGGCAACCGCAATCTGGCGATGCTGAAACCCCATGCCCACCGCGCCGATCTGACAGCGCTGTTGGAGGCGGAACTGGCCCGGCCAAGTCTTTACGATGAGGCGTTGCACCATCTTGCCCGCGCGGGCCTGCCTGTGCCTGGCGAAATCCTGTCCCGCGATCTGCGCCAGCCATGGGTCGCCCATGACGGGGTGCGCGAGGTTTGGGAAACCGTCTACCGCGACCCCACCCGCTATTGGCAGGCCTATGAACTGGCCGAAAAACTGGTGGATTTTGAGGATTACTTCCGTCGTTGGCGCTTCAACCATGTCACCACGGTGGAACGGGTGATCGGATTCAAGCGGGGCACCGGCGGCACCTCTGGCGTGTCTTACTTGCGCCGGATGCTGGAAGTGCAACTGTTCCCAGAGCTTTGGCATTTGCGCACGACTCTGTGATTACCTCCAATTTGGAACCTTCGGGCTTTGACGAAGTTTCGGGGCTGATCTAGCGTCAGATCAAGAGAATCTGGGCAGCCCGCGATGGTTGCCCCTTTGTGATGGGCTTATGCATGCGTTTTCTGTCGTTAAAAATCCTGACAGCCACCGCGCTGTCGCTGACGCTTGCGGCCTGCGTGCCCGGGGCGCCGATGCCCGGAGTGACCGGGGCCGTTGTCGCCCCGCCAACGCCCAAACCCGGCGAAAACGCCATGCTCTACGCGGCCATGAACGACGGCAGCTTTGCCGTGCCGGCGGTTCCGGTCGAGAAAGTGCCCGTTGATTTTCAGCGTCAGGATGTGGCCTTCACCACAGACGAGCCGATTGGCACCGTCATCATCAGCCCCGGCGAAAAGCATCTCTACCTTGTCACCGGCAAGAACAAGGCCACCCGGTATGGCATCTCGGTGGGCAAGGCCGGCTTTGAATGGGCGGGTGAGGCCGTGATCACCTCGCGCCAGAACTGGCCGATGTGGACGCCGCCGCCGGAAATGATTGAACGCAAGCCAGAACTGGTGAAATGGGAAAAGGGTCAGCCCGGCGGGCCAACCAATCCCTTGGGCGCGAGGGCGCTGTATTTGACCACCAACGGCATCGACTATGGCTATCGCATCCACGGCACGCCGGAATGGAACTCGATTGGCAAGAACGCCTCTTCGGGCTGCATCCGCATGATCAATCAGGACGTGATGAACCTGTTCAGCCGGGTGCCGGACGGGGCCAAGGTTGTGATGCTGAACTCGGACGGCACTTATCCCAAGGGGCTGAAACTGCCACCGAAGCCGCCGGCCAAAAAGAAGGCGGCCCCGGTCGTTGCCGCTCCGGCAGCCCCTGCCCTGATCGTGCCAAAGCCAGCCGTGATGCCCGCGCCGATCATCACCGGGGTTGTCCCGGCAACGCCGGTGGTGGCCCCGGCACCTGTTGTCGCCCCGGCCACGGTCGCGCCGGTTGTGGCCCCAGCTGCGGTCACTCCGCCTCTGGTCTGCGCGATGCCATTGGTGAATGGCGTCTGCCCGGCGTAATCGCGCCAAGTCCAGAAATGCAAAAGCCGCCCCTCGGGGCGGCTTTTTGTTGTGAAACGCAGCGCGGTCAGGCCGACTCAAAGCCACTTGTCATAATCGCTGACCAACAGATGTGAAGGCGCCGTGTCCTCGTCAATCTCGGCAAAACGACCAATCGGCTCGCGGAAGACGTTGTCTGTGACGTCGTCGTTCACTGTCGACACCTCGCCGATCAACACATCGCCGCCTTCGCCCCAGAAGGCATGCCAGTCGCCGGGCATCAGGGTGACGGATTCTCCGGGTGCCAGTTTCAACTTCTCGCCGGGCGCAAAGCGACGCTCGATCCCATCGCAACGCACCAGCCCCCCCTTATCCGCGGCGAAATGCCCTGCGTCGTCCGAGCCGAAAAGTTCAACCACCAAAGTCGCGCCACCGCGGTTGATGATGTCTTCGGCCTTGATGACATGGGTGTGCATCGGAGAAAGCTGATCCTGCCGCGAGATCAGCAGCTTTTCAGCATAACACATGCCGCCGCCGCGCTGCAGATCGGCCAGTGATCCGTTGCGCAAGGTGAACAGAAACAAGCCCATGTGATCAAATCGGCCTTGACCGTAGTCGGTGATGTCCCAGCCGCAGCGCCCTGAAATCACCCGGGCAGCAATGCCAGCATTGGCTTTGAACTGGTCTGGGGTCCAATAGGCAAAAGGCGGCAGCACAAAGCCATATTGGCGGATCATCTCATCCGCTGCGGCCATGATGTCGTTGATGCGAGAGCGTTTCATGTCGTTGATCCTGATAAGTTCGCGTGGACTATAACGTTGACGTGAGCCTAGGCAACCGCCAATAAAGCGCAAACCGCGCGGTTCCCGCGGGCGATTTCTGCATGGCAATCGCCTTGCAGATGGTCAAGCTGCGCTGGTGGTTGTGCCCCTCTGCCTTGCAAGGTCACACGGGCCTGAATAGGCCAAGATCTTGTGCTTGAACAGACCGCCCCAAGGACAGCCTGTTACGGCGGCAACAGGCTGCCGGTCTTTGCCTCGTGGCAGAATGGTGGAAGCAATCGGCGGTCACCATAGATTTCTCTGGTCGCAGCGCCTCATACCCGGCCTTTTGACGATGCCGATCGGCCGGGTCCGCGAAGGGCTTGTTCAACGCCGAGTTGCCCACAAACTGCGCCAGTTCATCCGCGACCACAGAGGAGATCGCGCCATCGCGCCGCAGCAGCGCCGACCGAAGATGTAATCTCAGGAAAGTTGCGCTTGGTTTCGGGTCTTGCTCCGCGCCAACAAAGTCGTCCCCGAGGCAACAACTGTCTGCCACAATGCGCTCCTTGCCCAATCAGCACAGGCTGACGCCAAGCCACCACAGCCCGGGGAAAACAGCCAGACCGACCGAAGATCAGCGCGCAGCCCAGTCGCGGACCGCATTGCCAAAGGCCTCAAACAGCGGCCGCGACACCGGGTCTTGCGCGGCGTTCCATTCGGGGTGCCACTGCACTGACAAGGTGAACCCCGGCGCATCGGCCACATAGATCGCCTCCGGGGTGCCATCGGGTGCATGGCCGTCGATGACGATGCGCGATCCCGCCCGCGCGATGCCCTGACCATGCAGGGTGTTGGTCATCACCTGCCCGGCCCCAAGCAGCCGCGCAAACAGGCCGCCTTCCGTGAACTGCACCGCATGGCGCAACGCAAACTGCTCGTCCATGGTGCCATCAGGCGGCATCCGGTGGTTCATCCGCCCCGGCAGATCGCGGATTTCAGGGTGCAACGTGCCGCCCATGGCCACATTCACCTCTTGAAAGCCCCGGCAAATGCCCAGAAACGGCTGACCACTGTCCACACAGGCCCGGATCAGCGGCAGCGTGATGGCATCGCGGTTGCGGTCAAAGGCGCCATGGGCCGGGGTTTCATCCTCGCCATATTCGGAGGGGTGCACATTCGGACGCCCGCCAGTCAGCAAGAACCCATCGCAAGCCGACAGCAATTCATCGACCGAAGCATAGCGCGGATCGCAAGGCACGATCATCGGCACACAATCCGCCACATCCGACACAGCGCAAGAATTGATGTGCCCCGCCGCATGCACCGCATAGCGGTCATTCATCATGTAGGAATTGCCGATGATCCCGACGATGGGGCGTATGGGTCTGCGCATGGGAGGGCCACGTTCTCACTGAATTTGCATGATCATAGCAGCCGGGCGGCGAAGGTGAAGGGGCGCAAACGCACAGGCGGGGTGCTCACCCGCATGTGACTTGCCTTCCAGCCACAAGAAGGTTGCAAACAGGCACATCAGATATAGGAGCCTAAATATGTCGCGCTTTACCCTGAGCCTTGCACTTGCCACCGCCATTGCGCTGCCGGTACTGGCACAAACCGCCGATGCGCCCTCCACTCTGGCCTATCAAAAGGTGATGGATGCGATGATGGCGGGCATGATGGTGCCCTTCACTGGCAATGCCGATATTGATTTCATCAAAGGCATGGTGCCGCACCATCAGGGTGCCGTGGACAACGCCCGCATCGTGCTGCAATACGGCACCGATCCCGAGGTGCGCAAATTCGCGGAAAGCGTGATTGCGGCACAAGAAGCAGAGATCATCTGGATGAACGAATGGCTGGCCAAGAACGGTGGCTGACGGACCGGCGGTCGTGGCGGGCCTGCGACCGCCTTCACCGACAATTTGGCTAAAAGCTGTTTCACCTTGGCTTAAATATCCATCTCTTCTGAGCAACACGGCTCAGACAAAAACGGTGGCAGCCTCCGCCTGATCCTGCGTTGCGATCGCCTGTCGCAAACAGGATGGACCGCCTCCGGCGCAGCCCCTAAACAGGGCAGGCCCGTCTGGCGAAAGGTTCCCATGTCTGCTCCCCCCGCCCGCCCGATCATCGGTGTTGCCCTGATGCTGGGAGCAATGGCCAGCCTGCCGCTGATTGACGTTTTTGCCAAATTTCTGGGCCAACAGAGCGTGCCGATCCTGCAAATCGTCTGGGCCCGGATGGCCTTTGGTGCGGCGGTGACGCTGCCTTTGGCGTGGCGGCACACCGGTGCGCGTGGCCTGATGCCGGACCGCCCGATCTACCACAGCTTTCGGGCGGCCTTCCTGATCCTCGCGACGTTTTGCTTCTTTTTGTCCCTGAAATTCCTGCCGATCGCCGATGCGCTGGCGATCTTTTTTGTTCAGCCGCTGGTGGTGACAGTGCTGTCGGCGCTGGTGCTGCGCGAACATGTCGGCCCCCGTCGCTGGGGCGCTGTGGCTGTCGGCTTCATCGGCACCCTGATCATCATCCGCCCGGGATTTGCCGAGGTGAATCCGGGATCTTGGCTGGCTTTGGCGGCAGGCACGTTTCTGGCGATCTATTTCGTGATGACGCGCAAGATTGCGGGGTCAGCCCCCGCGATGGTGACCACCTTCCAGACCAATGCGGTGGGGGCGGCCCTGATCACGCTGGCGATGCCGTTCTTGTGGCACACACCGACGCCAACCCAATGGGTGATGTTTGCAGGGCTGGGCACGGTGGCCACACTCGGCCATTTCCTGATCGTGCGCGCCTATGACTTCGCCGAAGCGTCCCTGTTGGCCCCCTTGGCCTATACCGAGATGATCATGGCCACCGTGCTGGGCTGGTGGTTCTTCGGCGATTTCCCCGATGGCTGGACCCTGCTGGGCGTCAGCATCCTGATCGCCTGCGCGCTTTACATCTCATGGCGCGAACGGGCCGGTGCCACCCAGCAGACCGTGGCCAAAACCTGAGCCCATGGCGGACTTGCCCAACTGTTTCTGGTCGGCATCAGGTCGTTTTCACCATGCGCCTGTGCTGGACGCCATTTGCGCCCCAAGGCACCATCCGCGACATTGGCACAGTGAAAACGCGCCCCAAGATCGCCCCCGAAATTTTGCTCGCCACCACCCCTGCCCTATCCATCCTGGCGCTGGCCAAATCGGCCTTCGGCCTTGGCCTGTCCTTGTCATTCGGCGGAACAGACCCGCAAACCGGCATCGGGTTGCGGCTGGTCACCGACACCAGCCCTGACGGTTTTGCAGGGTCTTTGGGGGGGACCACATGCTGAAAGCCCAAAGCTGGCGCGGCACGGTGGGCGCGGCTGATCCGGGCAAGAGCGCCTGAATCGGGCTGGACTTGGGACTTGGCTTTGGTGCCTACGGATTGGATGAGGGCTTCAGCGTCAGTGCGGTTTCGCCCCCCCCTTTATGCAGCCAACACTGACACTGGCTGGATCAACGAGGGCGATCGGCCTTGTTGGTCAAGTTCCCTTGGTTGGGGGTCACCCTGCCCCCTTCACGCCCGCGCAGCCACAATCCCCGCCGCCGCAGCCAGAGCCCCCGGTCCATGTGGAATACCCAAGGCGATCATCCCCGCCTCCATCACCGCCAGCGCGCCCAGGGTCATATGGGCATTCACATGGCCCATATGCGCCACCCGCAGAAAGCCGTGATAGGCCGGATCACCGGGTGCCGCCATGCCCAGCCCGATCCCAAGCGTGACCCCGGCCTTGTGCTCTGTCCATTCCCGCAGCCGCGTCGCATCAGGTGCGCCAAACCGCGCCGCCGTCACCGAACGGCCGCGATCCGCGACATTGGCCACGTTCAGTGCAATCGCCGGATTGCCCGCGCCCCAAGCATCAAACGCCGCCCAGACAGAGCGCGCCAGTGCCTCATGCCGCGCCCAGACGGCGGGCAGACCTTCCTCGTGCAGCAGCATTGTCAAGGCCTCTCGCAACCCGAACAGATGATGCGTCGGCGCGGTGCCATTCCACAACTGCCAGAACTCGGTGCCATCTGCGCGCGGGGTCCAGTCCCAATAGGGGCTGCGCAGATCCGCACCGCGCGTCGCCAACCGCGCCTTTTCCGAGAACCAGACAAAGCCCATGCCGGGCGGCGTCATCAGCCCCTTCTGGCTGGCCGCAACGGTCACATCAACGCCCCAAGCGTCCATATGATACTCATCACAGCCCAGACTGGCGATGCAATCCACCGCCAGCAACGCAGGATGCCCCGCAACGTCCATCGTCGCACGCAACGCCTGCACGTCGGTGCGGATGGTGCTGGCAGTATCGACCTGTGTGGTCAGCACCGCCTTGATCCGGCGCTCGGGGTCCGCCCGCAACGCCGCCTCGACGCGGCCCATATCGACGGGGCTGGACTTGCCGAAATCCAGCAGCTGCACATCTACCCCAATCGCGCGGGCCGAGGCCGCCCAAGACAGCCCGAACTGCCCGGTGGCAATCACCAAGGCCTGGTCGCCGCGTGAGAACAGGTTGGCGTTGGCCGCCTCCCAGATCGCATGGCCGTTGCCGATATAGGCCGCCACGTTCTGCGTGGTTCCTGCCAGTGCGCGCAGATCCGGCCACAGCGAGGCCACCAGATCATGTAACCCACCCTCGTAGATATTGGGGGCGGCGCGGTGCATCGCGGCCAGCACTCGATCTGGCATGACCGAGGGGCCGGGAATGGCAAGATAGGGGCGACCGTTGGCTAGCGTCATCTGCGGCTCCAAAAATGATACGCCATGGCTAAGCAATGCTTCGGGCATGGTCAATCCACTGCCGACGCGGACAGCCCCTGCCTTGCCACCCCGCAGCCGCCGGGATAAACCAAGGCAACACACCCGACCGACAGGCCCCGCCCCCGTGACCAAAGCCGCCCCCTCTGCCAGCCTGTTCCAGCGGTTCTGGGGGGGCTATCTGCGCCCGCAAATCGGGCTGATTGCGCTTGGCTTTGCATTGATGGTGATTGAGGGCAGCGCCTTGGGTGCCTTGTCTTACCTTTTGAAACCGCTGTTCGACGTGGTCTTCACCCCCGGCGGCGAAAGCGCCTTGCTGGGCGTCGGCATCGCCATTCTGGCCCTGTTTGCGGTGCGTGGCACCTGTGTGGTGGCCGCGCGCACCCTGTTCAGCGCCATTTCGCAGCGGGTGTCGGCGCGGATGCAGGCCGATCTGTTGCGCCATATCCTGACTCTCGACAGTCCATTTTTCCAGAAAAACGCCCCCGGCATGCTGATCGAGCGGGTGCAGGGCGACACTTTGGCGGTGCAGGGCCTGTGGACCAGCCTGCTGACGGGAATCGGCCGCGATGGGCTGGGGCTGGCGATCTTGCTGGGCGTCGCGGTGTCGATTGATCCCTATTGGACGCTTTCAGCCCTGATCGGCGCGCCGCTGCTGATCCTGCCTGCGTCCTTGCTGCAACGCTATGTGCGGCGCAAATCCAACCAGTTGCGCGAACAGGCGGGGCTGCGCGCCACCCGACTGGACGAGATTTTCCACGGCATCCAAGCCGTGAAACTGAACCGGATGGAAGATTATCAGGCCGATCGCTTTCGCACCGTTTTGAACGCGATCACCCGGGCCGAGGTGAAATCGGTGTTGGGACGCAGCCTGATGCCCGGCATGATCGACGTGGTCACTGGCATCGGCTTTTTCGCAGTGCTGCTGATGGCGGGCGATGAAATCGCGGCAGGGCAGCGCACGACGGGCGATTTCATGTCGTTTTTCACGGCAATGGCGCTGACCTTTCAACCGCTGCGCCGCTTGGGCGAAATGTCGGGCACCTGGCAAATCGCCGCCGCCAGTCTGGACCGCATCTACGCGCTGTTTGACAGCCGCCCCGCCGTCACGCGCCCTGAAGTCAGCGTCGCTTTGCCATCCCCCGGCGCGCCTGCGGTGCAGTTTGTGGATGTCAGCTTTGCCCACGGCGATCAACCGGTGCTGCGCGGTCTGACCTTCACCGCCGAGGCCGGGAAGACCACAGCGATTGTGGGGGCCTCGGGCGCCGGAAAAAGCACGGTGTTCCATCTGTTGACCGGGCTGCTCGAGCCACAATCCGGCCAATTGATCATCGGCGGCATCGACACTGCCACGATGGGGCTGTCCGATCAACGCCGCCTTTTTGCCACCGTGACCCAAGACGCCGCCCTTTTCGACGAAACGCTGCGCGAGAATGTCACTCTGGGCCGCGACGGCCTTTCACCCGATGTCTTGCACCGCGCCTTGAATGCCGCCCATGTCACCGACTTCCTGCCCGCCTTGGCGCAGGGCATTGACACCCCTGTCGGCCCGCGAGGGTCTGGGCTGTCGGGCGGTCAGCGTCAGCGCGTGGCGATTGCGCGTGCGCTTGTGCAGGACGCGCCGATCTTGCTGCTGGACGAGGCAACCAGTGCGCTGGATGCCCAGTCTGAGTCTGCTGTGGCCGATGCTCTGGCGCTTGGCAGCCAAGGGCGCACCACATTGGTGATCGCGCACCGTCTGGCCACGGTGCGCGGGGCGGACCTGATCATCGTCATGGACCTTGGCCGCGTCGTGGAAATCGGCACACATGAGGCGTTGTTGGCGCAAGGTGGGCTCTATGCGGGCCTGTACAGGCTTCAATTCAAGGACTAGGCCATGACCGGAGAAACCGCGATCGACCGCAAGGTCTACAGTGTGACCGGGGCCGACGCCCTGACCTTTCTGCAAGGCATGGTCAGCAATGACGTGCTGGCTTTGGGTCGCGGCGATGGCATCGTCTGGGCGGCACTGCTGACACCGCAGGGCAAGTATCTGGCCGATTTTCTGGTGGTGGCCGATCAGGGCCGCGTGCTTTTGGACATCAAGGCAAGCATCGCAGACACCACGATCCGCCGCCTGCTGATGTACCGCTTGCGGGCCGATGTGCAGATTGCGGCCAGCGATCTGACCGTGACACGCGGCCTTGGCGATACGCCACCCGGTGCCATGGCCGACCCGCGTCATCCGGCGCTTGGCTGGCGCGCCTACGGGCTTGTTGCGGGCAGCGCGCCCCAGATCGACTGGGACGCCATCCGCGTCACCTATTGCATCCCCGAAACCGGGATAGAGTTGATACCGGACGAGAGCTATCTGCTGGAAGCGGGCTTTGATCGCCTGCACGGCGTCGACTTTCGCAAAGGCTGCTATGTGGGGCAAGAAGTCACCGCCCGGATGAAGCACAAGACCGAACTGCGCAAAGGTCTGATGCGGGTGCGGGTGGAAGGGGTGGCTCCGGTCGGCACGCCCCTCATGGCGGATGACAAACCGGCAGGCACCCTGTTCACCCAAAGCGGTGGTCAAGGCATCGCCTATCTGCGGTTTGATCGGGTCAATGGGCTGACTGCAGGCGACGCTGCGGTCATTCTGGAATAGAAAAGGCCGCCCGAAGGCGGCCCAACCCGCACCGCCTCAGGCGCGCTCGGAATATTCCATCAGTTCGGTGTGCACGATGATCTGCTCGTCCACGTTGATGAACGGCGGCACCATGATGCGCACACCATTGTCCAGAATGGCCGGCTTGTAGGATTTGCTGGCGGTCTGGCCGTTCTGAACCGGCTCGGTTTCCGCGACCCGGCACTGCACTTTCTGCGGCAGCGTCACGTTCAGAGGCTCTTCGCCGAAATACTGCACCGTTGCAGTCATGCCGTCTTGCAGGAAGGGGCGGCGGTCGCCCAACAGTTCGGCGTCAATTTCGATCTGCTCATAGGTTTCGGCGTCCATGAACACCAAACGCCCGTCGGTTTCATACAGGAACTGCTGATCCTTGTTCTCCAGTTCAGTCCGTTCCACCTTGTCTTCAGACCGGAAACGCTCGTTCAGCTTGCGACCGTCGCGCAGGTTTTTCAGTTCCACCTGCGCAAAGGCCCCGCCCTTGCCGGGTTTGACATGGCTGACCTTGACCGCCGCCCAAAGCCCGTTGTCGTGCTCCAGGATGAACCCGGGCTTGATTTCGTTTCCGTTGATTTTTGGCATTGTGTCAAAACCTTGTCGAAAGCTTGAAGATAATCAGACCGACCCTATATCTTGGGAACCGTGCTGCGACAAGCCAGCTAGATGCTGTAATGACATTTATGAGCCATGCAGCCAGAGCATAGCTGTTATGCCAAAACTGAAATGCCGAATCGTCTCGAAATCGTTACAAGCACAGAACGCAAGAAAGACAAGAGCAAGAAAAAAGGACGTAGTAATGTTTGACTCGGTTGACAGCACGGCCTTCAACTTTGAACAAGGCCAACGCGCACGCAAGCTTTTTGCGGCCGTTGTATTGGCTGCACTGGACGATGCCATCGCGGATGACAAGAAATATGGCAATGGCCCAGATCAGATTGCCCGTTGGGCACGGTCGCGCGATGGACGTGAAGTTCTGTCATGCGCCGGGATCGACCCGAACGAACGCGTGGTCAAGGGCTTGATGGAATTCGTGTCCAAAGGCATCCGCACCTCGGTGGCGCTGTCGCGCGAAGAAAGCGAACGGCGGCACGCGCTCGAATTGGAACAGGCCGAAGCGGCCTGATTTCACTCAAAGATACAAATGCAAAACGCGCCCATCGGGCGCGTTTTGCGTTTCGGACCAAGAAGATGCGTCAGACAGGGTTCACGCCGCGATGGCGCCCTCTGTCATTCGAACTGCTGCGCGGCGAAACTGCGGGCGATTTCGGCGCGTACCAGTTTGCGGATGTTGCGGGTGATCCGCTCGCCCATCTTGCCAGCCAATTCTTCGCGCAGGATGTCACGCACCAGTTCGCGCAGAACTTCTTCATTGAACAAAAGCGAGTCATCTTCAGGCAGCAACGGGTCTTCGTCGGCAAAGGCGGCCTCTGACAGCGCCGCAATCACGCTGGCCTCAGCTGCATCCGCCCAAGCCATATCAGGCTCTATGGTGCCTGCAGCAGGGGCGGCTTCAATCGGGTCTTCTTCAACCGCAGGCCCGTCACCTTGCTGCGCCCAGCCCGGAATCTTTTCGGGAGCGGAGTCTGCGGCGACGATCACCTCGTCCACTGCGGGACTTTCGGCAAAGACAAAGTTCTGCGGCGGGGTCAGGCTTGCGGCCAGTTCAGCCTCTGCCTCGTCTGGCAAGCTCCAGTCGTCGATGGGCTGGCTTTCGGCAAACCCGGGGCTGGCATCGCCGGTTTCAGCCTCCCATTCCTGCGATTGCGGACCCACGGCAGCCCCGAGCGAGGAAACCACCCGTTCGATGCCCCCAGCATCATGGCGGGGGTGGCGCGTGAACATCGGCGCATCGGAGGCGGTCTGCTCTGCGACCACCCGCAACGCGGGCGTCAGCATCAATTTATCACCCGAAACAACAGGTTGCCCTTCAGTCGCCGAGCGCGCCGCAGGCCGCAGGTCTTCAGACACAAGCCTGCGGATCGAGGACAGCACGTCTTCAATTTCGGTCGAACTTAGCGCCTCAGACATTCACCGATCCCAACTCACCTGCCAAATTTCACTCACACTCTACCGATAGATGCCCCACAAGACAAGGAATTGGCGCTGGGTTGTAAACGATCAGAACCTCGATTTGCTGACAAAAAAAGAGATCACAGCAAAACGGGCTCTTCGAAAGAGAAGCGCCCGTCATTGCCGCAAACAACCGCGTGTCAGTTGGCGATCTTACCCAGAATCTTGTCCAAGGCCTTGCCCTGCACCGAGGTGGCAGGCGCATTCTTGACGGCATCGTAATAGGCTTCGGGATCAAACACCGCGATGCCAAGGTTCAGATGTTCTGCGGTCAGCTTGCCCATCGACGACAACAATTGATAGGTGCCGACATACCGGTTGGCCTCTGCCTCCAGTTTGGTGGCCCGCGCGTTCAGCAGTTCTTGTTCGGCGTTCAACACATCCAGCGTTGTGCGCGCGCCCAGCGTCGCCTCTTCGCGCACGCCGTCAAAGGCCTTCTGCGCCGCCGAAACTTGCTGCGATCCGGCGTTTATGGAAGCCCCCGCCATCGCCAGATTGACCCAGGCGCGGCCGACATTCTCGGCAACCACCACAGAGGTCTGGTGCAGACTGGCCTGCGCAATCTCTTTGCCCGCCAAGGACTTGCGATACAAAGCCGACAACTCGCCGCCCGCGTAAAGGGTCTGGTTCACCGACAGGCCAAGACTGGTGGTGTTGACACCGTCAAAATCTTCAGAGATCGACGCCTGACCTCTGACCGTCGGCCCAAGCCCTGCCTTGGCGATCGCCACGCGCAGTTCGGCCGCCTTGGCCTCGTGCTGCGCCTGGATCACGAACGGGTGGCCGCGCACAGCCACGGCCCGCGCCTCCTCCTGCGATTTCGCCGTTTTTGGCAATTTTGGCAGCCCGGCCAGATTGCCCGGATAGGCCCCGGTGGTTGCCTTGTAGCGTTCGCGCGCAATCATAAGGTTGCCCTGCGCCGCAGCCAGTCCCGACCGCGCCGCAGCCAGTCGTGCCTCGGCTAGCGACACATCGGTGAGCGTAACTTCGCCAACATCAAAGCGATCCTTGGCCGCGCGCAATTCCTGCGTGATCAGCCGGGTGTTGGACTCGCGCAGCGACACGATTTCCGCCTGCAGGCGCACATCGACATAGGCCGAGACCGCCGCCAGCAGCACCTCTTGCTCCACATTCACCAATGCAGCACGGGTGGAAAGCACGGCTTCACGCGCCACCTCGATACCCATTTTGCCACGGCCACCTGCATAGATTAGCACAGAGGCAGAAAGGGTCATGGAGCCAGCAAATGTATCCGAATTGGCGGTCGGCGTCGACGGGTTATCCAGCTTGCGCCAGCCGCCTTGAAGCACGAAATCAACCACCGGCCGCAGCCTGGCCACCGCAATTGCCGCATCTTCGTCGGCGGCGCGTAACACCGCCTGGTTCTGATCCAGCAGATTGGACGTCTTGTAAGCCGCAATCAAGGCGTCGGCCAATGTTTCGGCGCGCGCCACGGGGGCCACAACCATGGCAGCAGTGATGGCACACACGGCCCAGAAACTACGCATCAAACCCTCTTTTCCGGCGCCGACCCGCGCCATGCTTGCACCATTGGCCCCATAGCCAAAGGTCAACCGTTTACAACATGAACGCAGGCACGGCGGCAAAGCCCGGCAACACCGGGGCCGTCGCGTTGAAGGCAAATCGCCATGTGACGCGACCATCGGCCTTGTGGCCGACACGGACCACGCCCAAAGCGCCCTCCATGAACACCGCCCCGATACGTCCGCCATCCTTCAGTTGCGCAAGCAGCGCAGGTGGGATCACCTCGACGCCGCCCTGCACCATGATGACGTCATAGGGGCCATGCTTGGCATCGCCAGCGGCAATCGGCCCAACCACGATGGCGGCATTATCGACGCCTTCCACCGAAAAGCTGCGCTGTGCCTCGGCGGCCAGAGCCTCGTCTTCTTCGACGGCAACCACAGCTTCGGCCAGACGCGCGATCACGGCCGTCGAATAGCCAAGGCCGCAGCCCAGATCGAGAACGATTTCGGTTTTCAGGATATCAAGCGCGTCCAGCATCTTGGCGAAGGTGCGCGCCTCCAGCATCACCCGGCCCGAGCCGATATCAACGTTTTCGCCGACGTAGGCCGATTCGCGACGGTCACGCGGAACATAGACCTCGCGCGGCACGGCCAGCATGGCGGCAATGATCGGAAATTTGGTGACATCCGAAGGGCGAACCTGGGTATCGACCATCGTCACGCGGCGGGCAGCGTAGTCGCTCATGTCTCAACTCATTGGTCTGGTTATTCTCTATTCTGTTTTTGCCACAAATGCGCACGCAGGGCAACGGCCCATCGCATTCAAAAGTAAGAATATGACAAGCCTCATTTGCCACGCTAACTGCGCGCAGCGCGACCGTCTTCCCCCACTTTCGCCCCAACCCAGGACGCCGCCCGCACGCCCAATTCCTCGAACTTGTCGGTCGCGCGTGACAGTTTGGCCTGCCATTCAGGGTTTGGTGTCTGCCCCCCGGTGACTTTGAAAAACACTTGCAACATGCAGGCAATTGCAGAGG
>JBIHZO010000297.1:0-4704 GCA_044231405.1 Cypionkella sp.
TGTTCGCTCTGCCCGAGGGCGGTCAGGCCGCTGCCGGGGCCACGGTGATTGCGCCGCTGGAAACCTTGCTGACCGCCAACATGACCCTGACGATTGACGGCGGCAAAGCCAAGATCTACCCGTTCACCTTCTGCGCCAATCTGGGCTGCATCGCCCGCATCGGCTTTACCGCCGAAGAAGTGGCGCAGTTCAAAAAGGGCGCAAAGGCCGTGATGACCATCGTTCCGGCGGCAGCGCCCGAGCAGAAGGTGGAACTGGACATCACACTCAAGGGTTTCACCGCAGGCTATGACGCCGTGAAGGCCACCACGCCCAAGGCGGAATAAACACTGCTCTGACGGAACAGGCCCCGCAGGTTTTGCGGGGCTTTTTCATGCCCGCTGTCAGGGCGCGCGGCGCAGGGCAATCACGGCATTCAAGCCACCAAAGGCAAAGGCGTTCGACAGTGCCACATCCACCCGCGCCTGCCGTGCGACATTGGGCACCACATCCAGCGGGCAATCGGGATCGGCGGCCTCATAGCCGACCGTCGGCGCGATCAACCCGGTTTGCAGCGCCATCAGGCAGGCCAGCAGTTCCACCGCGCCCGTGCCACCGAGCAGATGGCCGTGCATGGATTTGGTTGATGACACAAGCAACCGCGCGGCATCCATCCCGAACACTTGGGCAATAGCGGCGCTTTCGGTTCGGTCATTGGCGGCTGTTCCGGTGCCATGGGCGTTGATGTAATCCACCTCGGCCGGGTTCAGCCCCGCATCGCGCAAAGCCCCGGCAATCGCCCGTGCGGCACCCTCTTGCGACGGCATCACGATGTCGGACGCGTCCGAGGTCATCGCAAAGCCGATCACCTCGGCCAGAACGACCGCCCCCCGCGCCCGCGCATGGTCGTATGCCTCAAACACAAAGACGCCAGCGCCCTCGCCCTGTACCATGCCATCGCGATTGGCGCTGAACGGGCGGCAGGCGGTGGCGGACATCACCCGCAGCCCCTCCCACGCCTTCAACCCGCCAAAGCACAAGGACGCTTCGGCCCCGCCGGTGATCATCACCGGAGCCGCCCCGGATCGCACCATCTGATAGGCCAGCCCCATGGCGTGGTTGGAACTGGCGCAAGCGGTGGATACGGTGAAGCTGGGCCCGCGCAAACCATGCGCCATCGCCACATGGGCCGCCCCCGCGTTGTGCATCAGGCGTGGCACCACAAAGGGGTGGACACGGTTTTTGCCCTCGGAGAAAACCGCGCGATAGCTGTCATCCAACGTACCAAGCCCCCCCGCTGCGGTGCCCAACACCACGCCAGACCGCAGACCAAGATCGTCATCAAAGGCTAGTCCGGACTGCCCGATCGCCTGCCGCGCGGCGACCAGCGTGAATTGAGAGAATCGGTCCAGCAGGGTCAGCTCTTTGGCGCTGAAATGGGAGCCCGGCTGCCAATCGGTGACTTGCGCGCCGATCTTCACCGTCAGCCGATCCACATCCCGTATGTCGAGCGGCCCGATGCCACAGTGCCCTGCGGCGAAGGCTGCGTAAGTGCCCGGCACATCCTGCGCCAGCGCGTTCACCGTGCCTGCGCCGGTGATCACCACCCGCTTCATGCAGGCTGCCGCGCAATCAGCCGTTCGACCGCTGCGACGATGGAGGCGACCGAACTGATGTCAAAGCCGTTCTTGCCCGGATCGTTGGCGTTGAAGGGCACTGAAATGTCAAACGCCTCTTCAATCGCGAAGATGGATTCAACCAGACCAAGGCTGTCGATGCCAAGGCTTTCCAGACTGGCTTCGGGCCGCACGTCAATGGTGTCCAGCACCGCCTGTTCGGCGATGATCGAAATGACCCGGTCTTGGATACTAAACGCCATAGCTTGCCCCTCTTGCAGGTTTGTGCGCATTTAGTCCGCGTCTGGTAACAAAGATGTGGCTTTCTCAATCACCGCCACTCTTGCCGCCAACCGCGGCAACCGACGCAGAGCCTTGTTGATCTCGACATGGGTTTCCAACTTGACCGCCGGATACCCCAGCAACACCCGGCCAGCAGGCGCATTGGTGAAGATCTTGGTGGCCCCGCCCGCGATCACATCATCGCCGACAAAGATATTGTCATTGACGCCGCACTGCCCGGCCAACACCACCCGGTCGCCGATGCGGGCCGATCCGGCGATGCCAACCTGACCGCACAGCAGGCAATCGCGGCCGACGCTGACATTGTGGCCGATGTGAACCAGGTTATCCATCTTGGTGCCCGACCCGATGGTGGTGTCGCGGACGGTGCCACGATCAATGGCGCAATTTGCGCCGATTTCCACATCATCGCCGATGGTGACAGCGCCCAGCGAATGTATCCGCGTCCAGCTTTGCGGGCGGATGCCGTCGCGCTGCCCCAAGGTTTCCCGGATTTCCTCGACCCCGGATTTCTCGGGTGTGACGAACGAAAACCCGTCCGCACCGATCACGGCGCCCGGCTGGCAGACAAAGCGCTGCCCGATCACCACCCGCGCACCGATCCGCGCGCCCTGCATGATCAGCGCATCGTCGCCGATCACCGCCCCTTCGGCGATGGACACATGGCTGGCAATCCGCGCCCTTGCCCCAATCACAGCGCCCGCGGCTATCACAACGAACGGCCCAATCGCCGCCCCTGCGCCAATCTGCGCCGTGCCATCGACCACCGCCAACGGATGCACCCCTGCCGCAATCGCCGGGCCGGGATCAAGCATCGCACTCAGCCCCGCCATCGCCAACCGCCCGCGCGGTGCAAAAATCGCGGCCTTCAGACCCAAGGCGCGCCAATCCGCCCCCGGCCACAACATCGCCGCCTGTGCCCGGCCCTTGGCAATGCCGTCAGCGTAGCGCGGGTCCATCGCCAAGGCCAGATCCTGCGGGCCAGCACTGGCCGGTTCCGAGGCGCGCAGAATGGTCAGATCAAGATCACCCTCTGCCTGCGCCCCCAAAGCGGCGGCTATATCGCGGATGGAATGGGGCATCTGGTTCTCCTTGGCCCAAGCTGGACTGGAACCAAGTTTTAGCCCTGAACGCCGTCCAGCACCACCCCGGCCTGTGTCAACGCATCAAATATCCGCCCGTCGCGCCCGTAAACATCGCGACGATAGGTCATGCCACCCTTGGCATTGGGCCAAGCGGTGAAATAGACCAGATGCACCGGGATTTGCGTGTCCAGCGTCACGGCACTTTCCTGATCGGTGTCCAGATGGCTTTGGAATTCACCTTTCGGATCAGAGGTTTGTGCCGCCAGCAAGGTATAGGCAAAATCAAAAGGGTCGTTGAGGCGTATGCAGCCATGGCTGTAGGCGCGCACCTCGTTGGCGAACAAGGACTTCGCGGGCGTGTCATGCAGATAGATGTTGTTGGCATTGGGGAACATGAACTTCACCTTGCCCAGGGCGTTGCCATCGGACGGTGGCTGACGCAGGCCAAAGGGAAAACTGCTTGCGGAATAGGCCGCAAAATTCACTGCTCCGCGCGGCACCACCCGGCCCGAGCCGTCAATGACCTGTAAATGGCCAACCGCATTCGGGTTGCTCTGCAACAGCGGCAGGTATTCCTTGACGATGATCGACCGCGGCACCCCCCAGCTCGGGTTGATGACCATATATTCCATCACATCGGAAAATTCCGGGCTGCGCTGCTCGGGCACATCCTTGCCGATCACAGCGCGGGTTTGGAAGGTGACGCGGCCATTGTCGACGATCTTGGCGGTGAAGTCGGGTTGGTTCACCCAGACGTGGCGCGCGCCCAAGGGGGCGTCGCCCATCCACCGCAACCGCTCCATCGCCACCACGACCGACTTCAGACGATCCTGCGGCGCCGCGTTCAGCGCGGCAATGGTGCTGTCTCCGGCCACGCCATCGGCGCTCAGCCCCTGATCCAGCTGGAACCTTTGAACGGCACGTTGCAGTGCGCGGTCATAGATCGCGGTCGAGGACCGGTCCAGATACCCCAAGGCCAGCAAACGGTCGCGCAGCGCGATCACGCCCGCGCCCTGAGCGCCGGGCTCCAGCTTGGCGGCCACGATTTCAGGCCCCCATCCGCCCGAGGCGATGCTGGCTTCCAGCGCGAATTTCTCTTTCATCAACCGCGCATAGTCCGGCGACTTCGGGGCCAGACCGCGCAGATAAGCGTCAGGGCTGCGCGCCTGCGCGATGCCCGTCAGCAATACGCCGGGATCTGGGCGCGTCACTTCGCGGATGATACCCGCATCGACCTTGGCAGGTTCCAGCGCGCCAGAATTCAGATCATGCGCAAAGGCCAGAAAAGCAGCCGTCAAAGCGACCTCAACCCGCCCCCGGTCGGCTTCGGTTACTGCGGCCTGCGCCTGCGCGATCAGGGCGGCGGCATCATACCGCGCCACGGGCAAGCCGTGCAGACTGGCACCAGACAAAGCCGAGATCAGCGCCTGCCTGCGCGTCACGTCCTGCGGGCCGGTCCACAGCGTCAAAAAACCCTGCGCCCGATAGAACGCCGCGACGGCGTCATCGGTGGCGGCGGCTTCTGCCAGGGACCGACTGAAAGCGGTGGATTGGGCCAGCGCCGGATCGGCGAGGGCCACGCAGCAGGCAAGGGAAGCAAACACGCGGATAACCCCGCGCGCAACAGCGGGCACAATCATTTTCACAGCAAATCCTTCGTGGATTTAGGGCAACGGGGCGGCAGGTGCCTTGTCACATCCGGCTATTTTCAGTGATATCGC
>JBIHZO010000298.1:0-4703 GCA_044231405.1 Cypionkella sp.
GCTGTTCTGGACGGCGGCAACTGCTCTGTTGGCGTCGAAAGCACCATTCTGGGGCTGACAGGCCCTGCCACCCTGTTGCGCCCCGGCGGCGTTGCGACAGAAACGCTGGAGGCATTGCTCGGCCCGTTGCGCACGGGAGGGGACGCCCAGAAACCCAACGCGCCCGGACAGTTGGCCTCGCACTACGCCCCCGGTGCAACGGTCCGGCTGAACGCAGCGGCCCCGCTGGCAGATGAGGTTCACCTCGGCTTCGGCCCCGGCCCTGCCGATCTGAACCTGTCCCCCAATGGCGACCTGATCGAAGCCGCCGCGAACCTGTTCCACCTATTGCGGCAGGCTGACGCTCTGGCCGGACCCCAAGGCAGACTCGCCATCGCGCCCATTCCGGAAACCGGCCTTGGCCGCGCCATCAACGACCGCCTGCGCCGCGCTGCTGCACCGCGAATCTGAGGCCCTCATTCACCTTGGTCTCAATATTCCCGCCGGAGGCCCTTCGTGACAACAAGCGGCTCTTGGCCGCGCAGGCGTCTCGAAAGAGCGCGCGGAACGCGCTCTATTGCCTTCAGACGATGTGAACAAGCGCCGGAGCCAAGCCGTCGACCCAGACCTCACAGCTTTGCCCGCGCGCAATCGGACCAACCCCCGCCGGCGTGCCAGTGAAGATCAGATCGCCCGGCTGCAACGCCACCAACCGCGACAGATGCACAATGATCGCCGGCACGGGCCAGATCATGTCGGTCAGTTCGGCGTCCTGAGTGATCGCACCGTCCACCCGGCATTGAATACGGCCCCCGGGCACGCCCATCGCCACGGGCCGGATTGCGCCGACCACGGCCGATTGGTCAAAGCCCTTCGACATATCCCAGGGGCGGCGCGCGGCCTTGGCTGCGGCCTGCAGGTCACGGCGGGTCAGGTCGTTGCCGGTGGCGTAACCCCAGATCAGCGTCAGCGCCTGCGCTTCGGTCACATCCGTGCCACCGATGCCCAGGGCCACGACCAGTTCCGCCTCATGGTGCAGATCTGCGGTGACTGTCGGGTAGGGGATGGTCGCACCGCTGTCCACCACCGCATCGGCGGGTTTCGTGAAAAAGAAGGGCGGTTCGGCGCTTGGGTCGTGGCCCATCTCGCGGGCATGTTCGGCGTAGTTGCGGCCGACACAGAAGATGCGGCGCACGGGAAAGCGGTCAACGGAAGCTTCGACGGCAACGCTGGAGCAGGCGGGTGCCGGGATCACGAACCCCATCTTATGGCCCCATCGTAAAGCATTGCACGCCGCGCGCCTGCAAGCGACGGCAGGCCAGATCCGCCTCTTCCTGGCCCAGACCCAGGAAATTCGCGTCATAGCCGCCGCTTTTCTGAACAACCTTGCGCAGGCTGGTGGCCAAGGTCGCGCTTTCGACCAGCTGGGTTTTCAGCAGCACCCGCTCTGCTTCGCCATGGCTGTTGAAGCGGCCCACATTGATGCCCCAGTGCTTGTTGCCCGAAGTGGACACGCGCGTCACCACCTCGGCCGCTTCGCTGGCTTGCTCGGCCTCGGCAACCAGAACCTCGTCATAGATCGGCGCTTTGCGTTTGGGTGGCCGCGGGGTCGAGATCAGCTTGACCGCCCGCGTGTTGGCTGGCGCGGCCGTGATCGACAGCACCGGGGTCTCTGGCTCGACAGCGGCCAGCGCTTCGGCAGGTTGCGCCGACAGGGTTTCAACGCCCGACGCCTGTACCGAACCCTCGGCCAATTCCACCGCTTGAACCTCCAGCGATTCCGGCACCAGTTCTTCGCCGGTGGCCTCTGCCAAGGCACCAGCAATGCCATCGGACATGGCGGCAACCGCCTCTTCGGTGGCATCTGCGGTTTGCACCGCATCGGAGTCATCCGGACGCAAGACCGGACGCGGCGAGGTTTTCAGTGTCATCACGACGCGCAGGGTCTTGGCAGATCCGCCCTCCACTTCTGGCAAGGCGTCAACCTCGTCGCCGGATGCGATCAACTCATCATCGGCATTTTGGTACTGCGGCGTGGCTGGGGGGGACTCATTCGCGTTGCCGGGGGCTTTGCGAAAGCCCAGATCCAGCAGATCGCTGACCTTCGCATTGCGGTCGGCGGTGGATTTGCCGCCAAAGACAGTCGCGATGATGCGCACATTGCCACGCTCTGCCGATGCCGTCAGATTGAAGCCCGCCGGTTCGGTATATCCGGTCTTGATGCCATCCGCGCCCTTGTAGGCGTCAAGGAAACGACGGTTGGTGTTGGCGACCTCGGCCATGCCCGCATCGGTGGTCCGGCGCGAGAAGATGTTGTAATACTGCGGAAAATCGTAAAACAGATGGCGGCCCAGCACCGACATATCCTGCGCCGTTGACAAATGTCCTTTGGCCGTCAGACCGTTGGCGTTCTTGAAGGTGGTGTTCTTCATGCCAATCGCCTTGGCAGTGCGCGTCATCCGAACCGCGAATTTTTCCTGATTGCCACCGATGTGATCGCCAATCGCTTGGGCTGCGTCATTGGCTGATTTCACCGCTGCCGCCCGGATCAGATAGCGCAGTTGAATCTTCTGCCCTGCCTTCAGCCCAAGCCGGGAGGGCGGTTGGGCGGCGGCATTTTTGGTCACGGTGATCATGGTATCAAGCGACAGATTGCCACGCTCAATTTCCTCAAACGCGATGTAGAGGGTCATCATTTTCGTGAGTGAAGCCGGGTGAAGCCGGGTGGTGGCGTTTTCGGAATAAAGCGTCTCGCCAGTGCGGGCATCCATCACAAATGCGGCATAGGGGGCCGCGCGCGATTCTTGCGGGCTGGAACAGGCCGCGATCAGCGTGCAAGCCGTCAGGAATAGAAAATTCCGGACATACTGCCCCAAAAGGGGTGTCACCTGTCTGCCCATACTGCTGCCTCGTTTACCCCTCATTTGTCGGGGGTTTTTCTGTTGACGCAAGGCTAGCACGAAGGGTGATTCAGGAAAAGCCCTTACTTTCAAAGGCTTTTTGGCTTTTCCTTGAATTGTGGCTTGTTTGCCAAACCAAGGTTTGCGTCACTAGCTGTTGTGGGCAATGTCCAATTTGGCCACAAGATCGGGCAGGGCTCCCAGATCGGACAGGCTGTAAAACCGCGCATGCCCCAGCGGGGGCTCGGCGTGTTCCAGCGCCCAGGTCAAGCCGTGCGGAATGTGAACGCCCCAACCGCCCGCCGCGATCGCGGGCAGCACGTCGGATTTGAGCGAGTTGCCAACCATCATCGCAGCCGCCGGGGCCGCATTGTGCCGCGCAAAGATGGTGGCATAGACGGCGGGCGTTTTGTCGGACACAATTTCCACGCCGTGAAACAGATCGCCCAGCCCCGATTGCGCCAGTTTGCGTTCCTGATCCAACAAATCACCCTTGGTGATCAGCAACACGCGATGGGTGGCGGCCAATGCCCTAACCGATTGTTCTGCATGGGGTAAAAGATCAATCGGGTGCGACAGCATCTCGCGCCCCACGGCCATGATTTCTGCAATCACTGCGGCTGGAACCCGGCCTTCGGTGACATCAATCGCGGTTTCGATCATCGACAGGGTAAAGCCCTTCACGCCGAAACCATAATGCCCCAAATTGCGCCGTTCGGCTTCCAACAGACGGTCATGCAGGTGGCCAGCCTCGGCATAATCGGCCAAAAGCGCGGCAAAGTGGTTCTGCGTTAACCGAAAAAACGCCTCGTTCTGCCAAAGCGTGTCATCCGCGTCGAATCCGATGGTGGTGATCATGGTTTCCCCCTAAGCCCAGCATCCGTGGGATGGGGGCCTTTTCGCAAGCCAGAAAACCGCTATATTGTGTCTATGTCACTGAAACCCGCGAATCCACTGGAGCCGCCCGTGCCGTTCAATGCAGCCGTCATGTCGGACAAATCCTCGGGTCCCGGGGACGACACGTCGATCCTCACAAAAACCAAGACCAATTCTGCGCGTCCGCCGCTGTATAAGGTCATGCTTTTGAACGACGATTACACTCCGATGGAATTCGTGGTGCATGTGCTGGAGCGGTTCTTCGGCCTCAATCACGCCCAGTCGTTTGAGATCATGCTGACTGTGCACAAAAAGGGGCTGGCTGTGGTTGGGGTGTTTTCCTATGAGATCGCAGAAACCAAAGTGGCGCAGGTGATGGATTTTGCCCGCCGCCATCAGCATCCGCTGCAATGCACGATGGAAAAAGAATAGCCTGATATAGGCACCTTGGAAGGAATTGGCCGCAGTTGCGGCGCTCATGCGATCTGCACGTTTGGAAATGGCGCTGGAAACCGGCGCGTTGGTGGTGCCCGATGCGGGCACGGTTGCGGTCTATCAACCGCGTGTTGGCGATGATCTGGCGGCCCTGCCGAAAGACCGGGTCCGGGTGGTGACGGGGTTCAAGCCGGACCACGATTACTTTGCCGCGCAGGGCTATCTGTTGACGGGCGACGCGCCCTTTGCGGCGGCAATCGTCTGCCTGCCCCGGTCGAAAGCCGAGGCGTTGGCGCTGATCGCCCGCGCCATGGCAGAGGTTGTGCCGGGTGGTCCGGTAATGATTGACGGGCAGAAAACCGATGGTGTCGATGCCATCCTGAAGCAGTGTCGGGCGGCCCATTTGTTCGACGGGGAATCGTTTTCCAAGGCCCATGGCAAGGCGTTCGTGATGGCTGCTGCGCCGGCACCGGCTGATTGGCAGGCGGTGGCATCGCAGCTTGAGGACGGCTT